>JAAYKM010000074.1 GCA_012522415.1 Deltaproteobacteria bacterium
CCGGTCACGCCCAGGGTGCCCTCGTAGAGAGTACTACCACCACCACCATCGACGCCGTATATTTCCAGGTTACCGTTTATGGTAATCTCTCCCTCAAAAGTCTGATCCGCCTGCACCGGTGACACCCCCAGGATGCCCGCCAGTCCCACGGCCAGCAGAGAGAACCCCATTCTGCTCCACATTCCTTTTTTCATCCAACTTCCTCCTTCCCTCATTCAACGGCTGCCGTTTTCCCGCGCCCGCCGTTTTCTCCTCGCGCTTCGCGCCTCTTCTCCGCCACTAATGATCCCGCTGTTTCCAGCGCCCTTCCCGGGGAGCCCCAAGAGGCCCCGCTCCGTCCGCCTTCCCGGCGCACGCCCGTTGCGGGGCCCCGCTTCATCATGAAGCCCCGTTCGGATTCACCACGCTACCGGGAACCGCCGGGTCGCCACCCCGCGTGTCCGGCTACGCTCATCTCCTTTCCCCATTTGAATAGATAGATTGTAAGAACACCCGTTTCAAAGCCTCTTCTCATCGGGGACCCGGCCCTCCACTATGTGACCGGCGCCACCCGGCCCGGCGCGAAAGCGTCATGTTCGCGGGGGCGCCGATACGGGCATGATCCGGCCGGCGGAAAGCCGGGCGCGGGACACGCGTCAGAGGCGAAAGGAAGACCCCATGCCGAAGGACAGAGATGTAGGGTGTATCGTGCATGACGTGCTCCCTGATTGGTAAGATAAAATCCGCCTTGAACCAGACCGCGTTTGCCGAGCCCAGGCCTTAGCAAGAAACGATCCCCGGATATCGTTGGTGATGTGAAGTTCTTCACAAATTTGGTGTGATATTAGTCACCCTGATCGGCCATGTCAAGCTTAAAAGAGCCTCCCATCGGAAAAAATCTGATCCGGAGGCCGCCGCGACGAAGGGCCCGGGCGAAGGGGGAGACGGAATGGTTCAAAAAGGCGCCGGGAGCCGTCTCCGAAACCCCATTCGGCTCGTCATGACGGATATTCACCAAATGAATGATACGTTCAACATTATAGTTAAAAGCAATTTGACAGGGGCGGAGCCGGGGGGTAGCAGTAAGGAAAAATGGGGAAAACGGAACGGTCCATGGACATGCTTTACTTCGACAATGCCGCCACGACGTGGCCCAAGCCTCCGGGAATGCTCGACGCGATGATCCGTTACCAGGAAACGGTGGGGGGAAGCCCGGGGCGGTCCGGCCATCGTCTGGCCATCGAGGCGGCCCGCGTCGTTTACGACGCCCGCGAGGCGGTGGCGGAACTTTTCGGTATTGACGACCCTTCCCGCGTCGCCTTCACCAAAAACGGCACTGAGGGTCTGAACATCGTCATCCGGGGGTTGCTGAAACGGGGGGACCATTGCGTCACCTCCAGCATGGAACATAACGCCGTCATGCGTCCCCTGCGGGACATGGAAACCCGCGGCGTCGCCCTGTCCGTCGTCCCCTGCGCGACCGACGGTATGCTGAACCCGGCGGACCTGGAGGGGGCCATCCGGCCGGAAACCCGGCTCATCGTCCTCACCCATGCCAGCAACGTGACGGGTACGATTATGCCCGTCGCCGAGGTGGGGGCTATCGCCCGGCGTTACGGTGTTCCGCTTCTGGTCGATGCCGCCCAAACGGCGGGAGCGGTGCCCCTCGACGTCGGGACCATGCATATCGACTTCCTGGCCTTCACGGGGCACAAGTCCCTCTTCGGCCCCCAGGGAACGGGGGGGCTCTACATCCGCGGGGGACTCGACGAAACAACGCCGCCCCTCATGATGGGCGGTACGGGGAGCCGGTCGGAGTTTGAGGAACAGCCGGATTTCATGCCCGACAAGTATGAATCGGGGACCCAGAATACCATCGGCCTCGCCGGTTTGAGAGCCGGAATCGCCTTTGTCCGCGCCGAGGGGGTGGAGGCCATACGGCGAAAGGAATTGGCCCTGACCGGGGCGTTTCTGGATGGCGTGGGATGCCTGAAGGGCGTGAGGGTTTACGGACCGCGGGATCCGGAGAAGCGAACCGCCGTGGTGTCCTTCAACATTGACGGCGTGACCCCGTCGGAGGCCGCCGCGCGTCTCGACGAGGATTACGGCATCATGTGCCGCCCGGGCCTGCACTGTGCGCCCCTGGCCCACCGGACGACGGGCACCTTTCCCGGGGGAAGCGTCCGGTTCAGTTTCGGTTCTTTCAACACGCTGGAACAGGTGGAACAGGCGATCCGGGCCGTCGAGGAGATCGGACGGAGCGTAGGCGAGGAGGGGACCAAGGGGCTCTGTGCCTGAGAAGGAGGAGGGCCCCGTTTTGTCGTCGAACCGGATGATCCCCGTTACGCTCCTCGAAATGACATGAGTGGCTCCTCGAAATGGCTGGGGATGGTTGCGCCGGGCCGAAATGACATGAAGGCGACACCTCAGGGTGACACGGGTGGCTCCCCTGACGCCGCAGGATGGCATGGGGATGGTTGCGCCGGGTCGAAATGACATTTTTTTGTCATCCTGAATCCCCGCGCCAACCGCCATGTCATTACGTATCCCGCGCCAGGCCTAAAATGTCATTCCGAATCCCGCCGGAGGCGGGTGAGGAATCTTAAACGAAACACCTTGTGGCCCTTTTTGTCACTTCGAACGTTCCTCCTTGTCACTTCGAACGAACGTGAGAAGTCTTAAACGTAACACCACCTCTGAAAGCTCAGGGGGTAAGATTTCTCCCCGGCTTGACAGCCGGGTCGAAATGACATGGGGGGGCTGATGCCGGGCCGAAATGACATTTTTTTGTCATTCCGAATCCTGCCGGAGGCGGGTGAGGAATCTTAAACGAAACACCTTGCGGCCCTTTTTGTCACTTCGAGCGTTCCTCCTTGTCACTTCGAACGAACGTGAGAAGTCTTGAACGTAGCGCCACCTCTGAAGCTCAGGGGTTAAGATTTCTCCCCGGCTTGACAGCCGGGTCGAAATGACATGGGGGCTGATACCGGGTCGAAATGACAAGCCTTTGTTGTCATTCCGAGGAGCGTAGCGACGAAGAATCTCTGTGGTGGGGAGGGAAAGAGAGAGCCTTCGGCTGACGCCTCAGGGTGACATGGGCCGCTTCCCTGACGCCTCAGGGTGACATGGGGTGGGCGCTCCTCGAAACGACATGAGTGGCTCCTCAAAATGACGTCGAGGCCATACATCGCGATGACATTGAAGTCATGCCTTGAAGTGACGTCAAGGCCATACATGGCCCCCTCGGAGGGGATACGATCAAAACCGTAAAGAAAACCGTAAAAAGGAGACGTATATATGGTACGGGAAATTGACGCGCGAGGGCTCGCCTGTCCGCAGCCGGTCATTCTGACGAAAAAGGCCCTGGAAACGGAGGACGAGGTTGTCGTACTCGTCGATAACGATATCGCCGTGGAAAACGTGAAACGCCTGGCCACAAACCTGGGCTTTGCCGTCCACGTGGATAAGACGGAGGCAAAAACGTTCCGGCTGGGCCTGAAGAAGTCGGCCCTTCACGGTGGGGCCGCCCCCGTCCCGGCGGTGGACACCGCCCTGAACGCACCCGGTCAGGGTCCCCTGGTCATCGTGATCGGGGAAAACCGCATGGGTCGGGGCAGCGACGAACTGGGCTATATCCTCATGCGCAGTTTCATCCATACCCTCCTTGCCCTTGACCCCCTGCCGGGGACCATGATTTTTTTCAATTCCGGGGTCAAGCTGGCGGTCCGGGACTCGGACGTCCTGGACGACCTGAAAGAACTGGAGGCGAAGGGCGTCCATATCCTGGTTTGCGGCGCCTGCGTCGATTACTTCGACCTCGCCAAGGAAATCGCCGTCGGGACGATTTCGAATATGTACGATATCGTGGAAACCATGAGCAAATCGGGCCGGATGATCGTGTCCTGACGATTGGCGGAAGGGCAGGCGGACAAAAAATGGAACAACCGGAAAATTGCAGCGTCGTCCTCTTCCACAGCATCACCCACGCCATGAAAGCGGAGAAACGGCTCAAGGCGGCGGGGGTGACCATCAAACTCATTCCCGTGCCTAGGCACATCAGCTCCGACTGCGGCGTCTGCCTGCGTTTCCCCCGGGAACAGGAGGAGGCGGTCGCCGCCGCACTCACCGGATTCGTTGAGATCCGGGAGATTCGGCCCTTCTGCTGAAGAAGAGGACGTGAATGCTCCGCCATTTCGAGGAGCGGCCCCCATGTCATCCGAGGCGTCAGGGGAGCCACCCGTGTCACCCTGAGGCGTCAGCCGAAGGCTCTCTCTTTCCCTCTCCACCACAGAGATTCTTCGTCGCTTCGCTCCTCAGAATGACAACAAAGGCTTGTCATTTCGATCCGGCATCAGCCCTCCCTGTCATTTCGACCCGGCATCAGCCCCCCATGTCATTTCGACCCGGCTGTCAAGCCGGGGAGAAATCTTAACCCCCGGGGTTTCGAAGGCGGCGCTACGTTCAAGACTTCTCACGTTCGTTCGAAGTGACAAGAAGTTATGTCATTGCGAGGAGTGGCCCCACCCTGTCATTTCGGCCCGGCATCAGCCCCCCATGTCATTTCGACCCGGCTGTCAAGCCGGGGAGAAATCTTACCCCCTGAGCTTTCAGCGGTGGCGCTACGTTTAAGACTTCTCACGTTCGTTCGAAGTGACAAGAAGGAACGCTCGAAGTGACCAAAAGGGCCGCAAGGTGTTTCGTTTAAGATTCCTCACCCGCCTCCGGCGGGATTCGGAATGACATTTTAGGCCTGGCGCGGGATACGTAATGACATGGCGGTTGGCGCGGGGATTC
>JAAYKM010000075.1 GCA_012522415.1 Deltaproteobacteria bacterium
CCTTCCAAACCCGGCCTTCATGAGGGACATTCCGGAGCCACCCCTTCCACTAAGGACACTCGGCCCCGCCCTAATGAAGGGCATTCCGAACCCGTCCCTCCTCGAACGTCATTCCGAACCCGCCCCGCCCTCCCTCATGCGAACGTCATTCCGAACCGCCGGAGGCGTGTGAGGAATCTTGAACGTAACACCGCCTCCAGAACCCCAGGGGTTAAGATTTCTCCCCGGCTTGACAGCCGGGTTCGAAATGACATGGGTGGGCGCTTGCTCCGAGTCGAAATGACATTTTTTTGTCATTCCGAACCCGCCCTCCCTCGAACGTCATTCCGAACCCGCCCTCCCTCGAACGTCATTCCGAACCGCCGGAGGCGTGTGAGGAATCTTGAACCGGCCGCAGCACCCCGAGGGCGGGTCTTTGTCCCGATTTTCCAAGGTCAAGGGGGGCGTAAGATTTCTCGTCGCTTCGCTCCTCGAAATGACAGGGGAAGGGACTCGAAAGGACAAAGGAGAAACTACAAAGGACAAGGGGGAGCCGGAATGATAGGGGGAATCTACGAGGACAAAGGGGAATAACGGAAGAACAGGGGAAACCATTCCAGGCCCGGGGTTTGCCACCGCCCCTGGGTGAACTGTGGGTTGAGAAAGAAGCGCCTTACCTGATCTCCCCGTAGCGCCCCTTCGTCATTTTCTCCCGCATGACCCCCGCCTTCACACCGAATTCGGAATCGGGCGATTCCTTCATCGTTTCCGTGAAAAGCCGCATCGCCTCGCCGTAGTTTTTCTGCCGCACCCTGGTCACGGCCAGCAGGTACTTGGCCTCCGCGTCTTCCGGCGCGTGGCCCAGGGAGGCGGTGAAATGCGCGGCGGCGTCACCGTACCGTTTCAGGGCAAGGCACGACAACCCCATGTTTTTTTCCAGAGGGGCCGCCAGGGCGCGGGCGCCGGTGTCCTTCGCGGCCTGCCGGTAACTGGCCAGGGATGCCTCGTAGTCCCCCATTCTATAAAACGCCCAGCCCCGGTTGTACAAGGCGACGGCGGGCGTATCGTACAGGATGTTCGCAAGGGCCCGGTCGAAAGCGGCGATAGCCGGCGCATACTGACCTCCTTCGAGAAAGAGGGTGCCGACATAGTTATGCGCTTCGGAGTAGCTCGGGTTCAGGCGTACCGCCTTCTGAAACTCGGACATGGCCCGGTCGGGAAGTTCCTTCGCCAGATAGGCAATACCCAGATAGTAATGGACCTCGGGGTCGTCGGGCCTCATTTTTTCCGCCACGAACAGTTCCCGCAGGGCGTCGGTGGACTGCCCCGACTGCAGGAAGGCGACGCCCATGGCGAGGTGATCCTGGGCCTTCCTCTGATGGGGTTCCGTCGTGACGCAACCCAGGGCGAACAGAAAAATGAAACTGAAGAACAGGACACGAATTTTTCTACTTGTCATGCCGACCTCGATCGTTGTTTGCCGTTACCCACCAGTCACCCTTTTCCCCGAACCACCATTCCGCCGAATCCGTATCCAGAATCGCCTGCGCCACCTTCTTCGCCGTGTCCGTGCACAGCCTTTTCAGGGCGAAGTCGATCCATTCCCCGCTGTACTTGTTGCCCAGATCGCCGTTTTCCTTCAACTGTAAAATCAGGGCCAACTGGTCGGCGTCATGGGCCAGTTTCGATTCCAGCGTTTTGCCGGCGTTGAACTCCGAAATAGCCCCCTCAATATCGTCACCGAAAAAAAGGGTCTCCGCGAGATCCGTGACCGCCTTCCCCTCATCTACGGTCACATACTTCTTGTTGACATAGTTCATATCCCCCGTTCGCGCTTCCGGCAGGTCATGGACCAGGCACATCTTCATGACCCTCAGTTCGTCCGCGGCCTTTTCCAGTTTACACAGGGTATAACCGATAAAAATGGTCTGGAAAACATGTTCCGCAACCGATTCGCCACCGGTCCCCAGAAACTGGAATCCCGAACGGGGCGTTTTCTTCAGCATCCCCATCTCGAAAAAAAGGTTGGCAATGGGTTTCATACGATCCCTTTTTTCAGGGCGGCCACCCGGTTGGCCATCATGTCCGACAGTTTCCTGATATGAGTCTGCAGGGCGGCGACCCCCTCGGGCTTCATGGCGAGCATACGATCCACATGCCCTTTCCAGAACTCGACGCTCTCGATCTCGTTTTCCTTCAGTTTCTTCTCAAACCGTGACTGGATTTCCTTCAACATCTTTTCGTCGGGTATCGCTGTCATCTGTCGCAGAACCTTTCCTTTTTTGTGACCGAATTCTCAGGAAGCAACTCGTCCTGATCGCATTCCCCATAACCCATATTGACGTTTCTTTCAATTCTTTTATGAAGTTGACGCCGTCCCTTCCAGTCCACGAAAAGACACGGGGGGATATCGAATTGCTTTCCCCGCCCGAAAAATTGTGTTATGAACGGGGTGCATTCATCTCAGAAACCTCAAACACCTGTTTCCATATGGACACATTACCGCTCAGAAGAGAACACCTTTATAGGTCAGGACCCCTCAACATGTGGAAAGGGTGGCTCGTCCTGGTTTTTTTCCTCCTGCCGCCGATCCTCGGCCTGTCGTGGGTGGACGCCAGGGAGGACACGGCGTTGCTGTCCTTTCAGAAACTCCTTCCGGCGGAGGAATTGGGCAAACCCTATGTCATCCGGTCGGGAGACACCCTTTACGGGATCATCCGCAGGCGTCTGGGAATCCGGTCGGCCAAAGAGGCGGAGGCGGCCCTCGATCTGATCAAAAAACTCAACCCCCAAATCACGGATCCCCGTAAGATCCGTCCGGGGCAATCAATCGTTCTGCCGGATCAGGAAACCCCGGGCGAGAAGGATGCTTTCGGTGTCAAGACCGTTTTTTACAAGGTTAAAAAAGGGGATTCCCTGGAAAGGATCCTCATGACGCAGTTGAACGTCAGGAGGAGCGAGATGAGCAAAATCCTCCTGGACGTCAAGGAGATGAATCCGCGTCTGACGAACGTGGATCACATCGTGGTCAACCAGGTCCTCCGCCTGCCCGGCGCGACTCCGGAAGGAGACACGGGAGACAGCTACCTCACCGAGGATGTCCAGGGCGCGGATTTTGATCCGGACAAGCCCGTCGTCCTCTCGGAGAGCCTGAAACGGAACCTCCTGCTGTCGGGAGAGGTTTTGAACCGTTTCAGGGCGACCCTTATCACAAGCGGACAATACTACATCCCCCTGGAACAGTATGGCCAGATCGTTATCGATTGCTCGTCCATCCCCATGGTGGAGTTCGACGACGGAAGCATCGTTTTCATCGAACTGAAAACCCGTCTGCCCGAGCGCGTCAAGACGCTGATCCGGGAACGCTGGCCGGATTACCGTTTCACCACGGCCCATGAAAAGGACACCCTCGTCAGCATCTTGAGGAAAGTCTTCAACCAGTCGACCCCTTACCGCATGAAACAGGGCGGCAAATACACCCTGGGCGAAAAAATGACGGTTCACATCACACCGGGATGGACCGTTGAGCAAACGGGCACCCCGGACGACGACGGAAAGCCCCTCCGCCAGGGACTCGTCTTTTATCGGGACGCATCCCGTGCCCTGCCCGGATACCTCCCGGCATTGCTCTCGGCTCAGGGGATCACGTTGACCGAAGTGGCCCTGGACTCCGGTATTATCCGTGACGGAACGGACATGGCGGAGGCTTCCGCCGCGCCGGACCTGGCGGGATCATCACAAACGGATCTGGTTCACAACCTGCTGGTTCTTCTGGGGGAAGAGGCGGCCAAGGACGTGGAAATCAACCTTTTCGACAGGAAGAGGCGAGGTTTCAATCTGACCATGCGGGCCGACATCATGATGAAAAAGGACGGCAAGCGGGTCGTTGTATCATTCGGGAAGATTCCCCGGGAATTTTCCGATATGCTGAAAAAGGACGGCACGGAAATTCTACCGCTGAACAAGGCGGATTCCAGTCTGAAGATCATCACCCGGGTACTCGGCTACTTGAACGTATCCCATACCTTCAATTATTTTCGTCTCACGGTGAATCATCCCGATGATCCGGAAGCCCCTTTCATCACGGCTATCTTCCCGGCCCTGCAAGTTTACAGGGAGAATAAATTTCTGTATTACCTCGTGGATTTTCCCTTTGATCCCGAGTTCTATTCCTATTTCAAACAGTTGAAGGAGGTAAGCATTATCCGCTATTGAAAGCCGTCGCACTTTTTTCCGGCGGTCTGGACAGTATTCTCGCCGTCAAGCTGGTCGAGAGCCAGGGCATCGAGGTTCAGGGGGTTACTTTTGAAACCCCTTTTTTTCATGCCCGCAGAGCCGTTGCCGCCGCTTCAAAAATAGAATTGCCCCTTCAGGTGATCGACATAACGGAAGAACATCTGGCCATGCTCCGGGCCCCCAGGTACGGCTACGGGAAATATCTCAATCCCTGCATCGACTGTCACGCCATGATGCTGAGAAAAGCGGGGGATCTCCTGCCCCGATGGCAGGCCGATTTCATCATCACCGGTGAAGTGCTGGGACAGCGGCCCATGTCGCAGACACGACAATCCCTCCATGTCGTCGCGAAGTACTCCGGTTACCAGGATCTGATTGTCAGACCCCTGAGCGCGAAACGGCTGCCCGTCACACGGGCCGAACAGGAGGGCCTCATCAACCGTGAAGGGCTCCTGGATATTCATGGCCGAGGCCGGCGCAGGCAAATGGAAGCGGCCGCCTCCCTCGGCATTGGTGATTACGTCCCGCCGGCCGGGGGATGCCTCCTGACGGACCCCATGTTTTCCAAACGCCTGAAGGACCTGTTCGACCATGGAGACTTCGACGTAACGGCGATCCACCTCCTCAAGACGGGAAGACACTTCAGAATCGCCGACGGGGTCAAAGTGATTGTGGGACGCAACCAGGGGGATAATCTGCGGATCGAAAAATTCGCGAAGGACCCTGACATCCTGATCAGGATGAGCGATTACCCGGGGCCGACAACCCTGGTGCCCGGAGGATGCGACGAGGAGGAGGCCCAAATCGCCGCTTCCCTGTGTGTCCTTTACGGCGACGCACCGGACGGGGAACCGGCCAGGCTGACCATGACCCGTTTCGGTACATCCCGGACCATGGAATCGTTGCCGGCGGACAGGGAAAGCGCCCTCCGCTGGATCATCTGAAGGCCCTCACCCGGGGAGGTGCTCCACCCTCAGGAGATCCTCCACCGTTTTCACCGGGTTGAAGGTCACGATGGGCACTTCGAGAAAGAGCGTGATCCACCGGGACATGGAACCGTTCCACAGGCCCGGCAGTTCCAGAGCCTTGAGGGAACGCCCCTTTTCGGATTTGACGGAAATACATACGGCGTCCTGGTCCGCGTAACGGTGGAGGTCAAACTTCCCGCCGCGAAAGTCCCTGAGACTGCAAACGAGATCCACCGGGTTGAAGTGGGTGGAGGAACGCCAGAAGCGGACCTGCTCCTCGTTTCCGCCGTCGACCTGGAACGCCTCGATGATCTGTCGCGATACGCCTCCCGTGTCGTCTTCCACCCAGAAGGGCCCGCCGCCGGGTTCGCCGGTGTTTTTCACCATGCCGCAAACACGAATAGGACGGTTCAGGGTGTCGATGAGCACCGATACCTTCCGAGGACCCGATAAAGCGGGGTAGTCCGGCGGCAGGTGAACCTGAAGGCTCCGGCGGCACCAGTCCTCGATTTCAGGAATGGCCCTTTCGGGAACATCGTTGGAGGAGAGGATCTCCAGGTACCTGAAAACGGTTTCCCTTACCTGAAGGAGGTAACCGGCAAGCACTTTTTTGTACCGGATCGTCTCCCCCAGCAGGCGGGCGTGGCATACATTATCGATATTCTTGATGAACACCAGATCCGCGTCGAGATCGTTCAGATTGTCCAACAGGGCGCCGTGACCACCCGGCCGGAAGACCAGCCGCCCCCGGTCGTCCCGAAAGGGACGGTTGTCCATGTCAACGGCAAGGGTGTTTGTCGAGGGTTTCTGAACGGAAAGACCCACCTCGAAGGTTGCGCCGTATGGCGTCCCGAATGCATTGGCGGCCTGTTCGATATGACGACGGACCGGCGGCAGAAATTCTTCGGAAACGGTGAAATGGATGCGGCAGACGCCGTCGCCGGATTTGCCATAGCCCGCGGCCTCGACGAAGTGTTCCTCCAGGGCCGTTCTGTTCCTTTTGTCGTAGCGGTGAAAGGCGAGGAGGGCCTTCGGCAGATACCCGTAATTCAGTCCCGCGGGCATGAGGACGGCCCTGATGATGTCCCCTGTGCGCCCCTCCCCGAGACAGGCCTCAAGGCTCGAACCCCGCCGTTTCATCGAGGCATCCAGATCCGTGGAGAAGGCGTAACGTTGGATGTTTTCCATAAAAACCCGCGAGGCCCCTCCCCTGCCCATATCGGCTGGATCTGCATCGAGAAGGGAAAACCATTCCCTGAACATCCGGGTCGCGGCACCGGAAGCCGGCACGAACTTCATGACCTTCAGCCGTTCCCTGGACGCATCGTAGCGGTCGATTTGTTCCTCGATCACGGCGTCAGTCAGGGTCAGAACCCCGTCACCGGGGATGCAGGGCCTCACAAGGCTGACCGGCGTCGTTCCCCGAAGGAATTTTTCGATTTGCCCTTCCACCCGGTCCGTGTTCAATCCTTCCTTTTCAATTTGCCTTATGTCCTCGGGCCCCAGATCCGTCACAGCCATTCCGCGTCTCCTTTCGTGTAATTGGTTTTTCCGTCCATTTTCATTCCTTTCAAACATTGAAACGAAAGGTCATGATGTCACCATCTCTGACGATGTAATCCCTGCCCTCCAGGCGCATTTTCCCCGACGCCCTGACCCGGCTCATGGAGCCGTTGCAGGCCATGAATGCCTCGTAACCGACCACTTCGGCCTTGATAAAACCCCGTTCGAAGTCCCCGTGAATGACCCCCGCCGCCTGGGGCGCCCTGACCCCGCCGGGGACCACCCAGGCCTTGACCTCGTCCTCGCCGACGGTGAAGTAGGAGATGCGGCCGAGAAGGAGGAAGGCCTGCCGAATGACCTTTTCGTAAGCGGGCTCGGAAACCCCCAGGGACACGAGAAAGTCCCGCCGGTCCTCTTCACGGAGCCCCATGATTTCCATTTCCATCCGGCAGGAAATATCGACTACGGTGGTACGGGGAGGCAGTGCTTTCCTGACCTCCCCCATGTCGGGGGGGTTTTCTTCACCGACATTGAGGACGACCAGCTCGGGCCGTATGGTCCAGAATGCGAAATTTTTCAGGGCCTTCATTTCATCCTCCGTAAAGGCCAGTTCCCGGATCACCCCGCCCTTTCCAAGCTGATCGTGAATCCGGGGCAACAGCGCGGCCTGGAGTGTTTCGAGGGGGCCCATCGCTTTTTTCGGCGCCTTCCCCATTCTTTCCAGGCGGTTCTCCACCATGAGCATGTCGGCGAGGATCAGGTCATCCGTCAGCTTACGGTACTGAGCGGCAATGTCCTGCACCTCTCCCGTCGTAAAACCGTCGATGACGTGAATGAACCCATCGACGTGGCCCATATTCCGCCTGACGGCGTCCCATGCCTTTTCTCCCGAGGCGTTCACATCGATAAAGGGGACCTGTGCCGGGGATATCTTCGCCGGCCTGTAGATTTCGACCAGCCTGTCGAACCGTTCATCGGGAACGGGCGAGACGCCGTGGACGCACTGTTCCCCGTGCCGGTCCCGACTGTTCAAGCCCGTCATGATTTCAAACAAAGTGCTCTTGCCGCTCTGGGGCAACCCAAGGATACCGATTTCCAAATTCCGACTCCTTCACCGCTTTTCTCCGGTTACACAAAATGTAACACTCTTTTATCCGCCTACTCTTAATACATAATCGTGTATTTCGTAAGTTAATTGTGCTACAAAATCAAAAAACGGCATGACGGCGTTTCATGACAACCATTGATTCACCACACCTCTTCATTGCGTATCTCAAACATTGAATCCGAGGACAAAATACTTCATTCTCCTGCTGCTTCTCGCCGCAAACCTTCTCAATTACATCGATCGACAGATTCTGTATGCGATTTTCCCCCTCATCAAGGCGGATTTCCATCTTTCGGACACGCAACTCGGTCTTCTCGGCTCCGCGTTCATGCTCTCCTACATGGTCTTCGCCCCGCTTTTGGGATGGATCGGCGACCATGTACGCCATGCCCGCCTGGCATCGGGCGGTCTGACCCTCTGGAGTGCGGCCACGGCCCTGTCCGGTCTTGCCGGCTCCTACCCGCTGCTGCTTTTTTCACGTTCCCTCGTCGGGGTCGGGGAAGCGAGTTTCGGCGTGGTTTCGCCGGCCATGCTCTCGGCGGTTTTCCCTCGGGAGGCCCGCGGCCGGGTGTTGTCCTTCTTCTATCTGGCCATCCCCGTGGGCAGCGCCCTGGGTTACCTCCTTGGGGGCATACTGGGGTTTCACTTCGGATGGCAGGCGGCGTTTCTCCTGGTCGCCCTGCCCGGCCTTTTCCTGGCCGCTCCCCTGTGGTTCATCCCCCAGTCCCATCTCCCCGTTCGGAATCGGGGCGGCGCAGCCGGCAAAGGGAAGTCCGCCGTGAATCCCTATTTATCGCTTTTCCGCAACCGCTCCTACATGCTCAACGCCATGGCCATGGCGGCGATGACTTTCGCCCTGGGCGGGCTGGCCCAGTGGATACCGACCTTCCTCTATCGATATCATCACCTCAACATCATGGAAGCCAACACGGCCTTCGGAGGCATCACCGTCGCCGCCGGCATCTGCGGCACCCTGGCGGGCGGATGGATGGGGGACTTCTTTCAGAAAAAAACAAAGAAGGGATACCTTCTCGTCTCCGCCGCGGGCTTTTTCCTGAGCATCCCCTGTTGTGTTTTTGCCATTGCAACCCCCGATTTCCATACCTGCATGATTGCGATCTTTCTGGCCGAATGCCTCCTCTTTCTCAATACGGGCCCCCTGAACACCATCATCGTGAACGTCTCCCATCCGTTTCATCGTGCCACCGCCTTCGCCCTGAACATCTTCATCATCCACGCCCTCGGTGACGCGATCTCCCCTTCCGTAATCGGTTGGCTTTCCGATCTGTCCGGACTCCGTTCGTCCCTCCTGACGGCCCCCCTTTTCATCTTCTTCGCCCTGCTCTTTTGTCTTGCCTGCTGCCGTTTCATCGATGCGGACATGGCCCGTGCCGAACAGGCGGATGAAAACCTTTCGTAAACAAAAGCCTTGTCCTTTATCCAGCAAAGGTCGATAATCCCCGCATGAACGAAAGGAAATCCCCTCTTCCCTCAATCGAAGCCGTTGTCTTTGACTTCGACGGCACCCTGGCCGAATTGCACCTCGATTTCGGACACATGCGCGCCGCGATTCTCGATCTCCTCGGTTCCTACGGGTTGCAATCCCGTGAATTCGAGCATTTGTACCTCCTGGAAATGATCGAGGCCGGAGAAAGACGGGTTGCGGAAAGCGCCATCGAAAGAGGCAAAGCCTTCCGGACAGAGGCCATGCTGTGCATCGAAAGGATGGAAGTTCAGGCGGCCAGGCAATCCCGCCTGTACGACGGCGTCAAGGGCATGCTGTCCTTTATCCGGAACGAATCGATCTTGACGGGCATCATTACCAGAAACTGCCATCGGGCCGTTGAAACGGTCTTCCCCGATTATACCCGCTATGTCGATGCGCTGCTCAGCCGCGAGATGACCAGGCGTGTCAAGCCCGACCCGGGCCACCTGGCCGAGCTGCTCGCCCATTTGCAGATCGACGCCGACCGGGTCCGGATGGTGGGCGATCACCCCATCGACATCCAGGTCGGCAAGAAACTGGGTACATACACCGCCGCCGTTCTAACGGGAACGGGCAAACCTGAAGAACTCCAACGGGCACAACCGGATTTTCTCATGGGGCACGTCCTGGAAATCCTGGACATCATTCCCTTCGCTCATCAAAACCCATAGCCCCGCCGCCATGATACCCCCCGTTTTTGGTTGACTTCCTGACCGGGAAAGGATTAAGAGAAGCTCCAATTCGGGGCCCGTGCTTCTCATCACTCCGAAACAGGGGCCTGTCTTGATTTTGAGGAGTCGTGATGATCAACAGGGACGTTTTTCGTGAATATGACATCCGGGGGGTGGTCGATACGGACCTGACTCCGGAATTCGTTCTGCGGCTCGGCCGCGCGATCGGCACCTGCGCCCGCGACGGGGCGGTGCAAACACTCGCCCTCGGACGGGATTGCCGCCTCAGCTCGGAAAACCTGCACGAAACCCTGAAGCGGGGGCTGAATCTTGCCGGGGTCGATGTCCTCGATATCGGACTGTGCACAACACCCATGCTCTATTTTGCAATTCGTCATCTGCGCACGGGGGGCGGCGTCATGATCACCGGCAGTCATAACCCTCCGGATTTTAACGGTTTCAAGATATGCATCGGACCGGATACGATTTATGGTGACGCGATCCAGCGCCTTTATGAAGTCATGGTGAAGGGTGCTTTTGCCGCCGGAACGGGCCGTTCCACCCGGACGGATATGGCAGAGGCCTATGGGGATTATCTTTTTCGTAACGTCGAAATCAAAAACCCCCCGTCCATCGCCCTGGACGGAGGCAACGGTACGGGTGGACTCTTCGCGCTTCCCCTGCTGCGCCGCTTCGGCTGTCGTGTCATGGACATCCATTGTGATCCGGACGGCCGTTTCCCCAATCACTTCCCCGATCCCACCGTCCCCGAAAACCTGAAGGACCTGATTCGCCTTGTAAAGGAGAAAAAGGCAGACCTTGGAATCGGCTACGACGGTGATGCCGACCGGATCGGTGTCGTGACGGACCGGGGTGACATCCTTTGGGGCGATGAGCTGCTTATCCTCTTTTCCCGGTTCGTTCTGGAAGCCACTCCCGGAGCGACGGTTATCGGCGACGTCAAGTGTTCACAGAAGCTCTACGACGATATCGCCGCGCGGGGCGGCCGTCCGATCATGTGGAAAGTGGGACATTCATTGATCAAGGAAAAAATGAAAACGGAAGGGGCCCTCCTGGCGGGAGAGATGAGCGGGCATGTTTTTTTCGCGGACCGTTATTTCGGCTACGACGACGCCACATACGCGACGCTCCGGCTTCTGGAGATTCTTTCCCGGACAGGCGCTAAATTGAGCGAGATGCTGGATGACCTGCCGAGGACCTTTTCGACGCCGGAAATCCGTGTGAACTGCCCGGACGCCGTCAAGTTTCGTGTCGTCGAGGCCGTCAAGGCGGATTTTGGGGAAAAATACGCCGTCAACACGATCGACGGTCTGCGCATCACATTTCCCGACGGATGGGGCTTGCTTCGGCCTTCCAATACGCAGCCCGTTGTCGTTTTGAGGTTTGAATCGGAGACGGAGAGCGGGCTTCAGGCGATACGGGATCTTTTTGAATCCGCCCTCCGGGAGAAAATGGACGAACTGGTGCCGTGAACCATGCCCGGCCGTCGGAAGGGGCACGACCCTGACATGGAAGAGGCAGCCGTAATACGAGAGGTTGTTCACGAAAAAGCCATAAACGAAGGCGAAATCTCATTAGAACAGGCTCATTTTTTCTCCAGCCCTCTCAGCAGGCCGTCCATCTTTTGCAGCTCCTCACCGTAACCGGTCCAGTTGTTCTGGCGAAGCATTTCCTGGGCCTTGCGGTAATGCCTGAGCGCTTCCAGGGCGATTTCCCTGTCTGTCTGAACCCTGCTGGCGGGGGTCGATGCCGGAACGGCGTCGATCGTTTCCTCCTTCGGCAGTTGTCCGCCGAATATTCTTTGCAGAGACAGGTCTAAATTATCCTCCATGGCGATTGTATTGCCGTATGCGACAATGACGCGTTTCAGCTCCGGCAGTTGCCCCTTTTCCGCGGCCAGGTACAACGGCTCGACGTAAAGAATCGATTTCTCGATGGGAATGGCCAACAGGCTGCCCCTGATCACCTGGGACCCACTCTGATTCCAAAGGGATAACTGTTTCGATATTTCCGTATCCTGATCGATTCTGGCCTCGATCTGGCGCGGACCATAGACAAGTCTTTGTTTTGGAAAGCTGTAAACGATGAGCTTGCCATAGTTCGGCGCGTCACATCGCGCCGCCATCCAGGCTGACATGTTGTCCTTGTTGCTCGGCGTGAACGGGAGCATCAAAATGAACTCTTCCATATCTCCTTCCGGAAGCTTCATGATGGTGTAATAAGGCTCCATTTCCTGTTCCCCCGCTCCCGTCGCTTTTCCGGGGACGGCCCACAGGTCCTCCTTGTTGTAAAACACCTGGGGATCCTCCATGTGATAGGCGCGATACATCATCGTCTGAATACTCAGCATACCCTGCGGATATCGGACATGGGATTTCAATTCATCCGGCATCTCGCTGAATGTCCGGAACATGGTGGGAAAGATTCGGGAATAGGTCTGGATGATCGGGTCGGTCTCATCGCTGATATACAGGCTGACCGTTCCGTCATAGGCATCAATGACGGCCTTCAACGAGTTCCGGACATAATTGCCCACCCCTTCCACCGGTTCCGAATAGGGGAAACGGTCCGTCACGGTATAGCCGTCAATAATCCAAAGCAAGCGCCCCTCCCGGGAAATGACCATGTAGGGGTCCGCATCAATTTTCAGAAAGGGAACAATTTTCGTGATCCGTTCCTTAATGCGCCGATGGTACATGACCCGGGTTTCATTGGTGATGTCGTCGGAAAGCAGAATGGTAACCGATCCGAAGCGGACGGCGTAAAGCATCTTCCGCCAGAACGTCAGGGGAACCCCCCCTTTTCCCTGATATTTGGAATAGACGTTTTTATCCCCTACCGGGTAATCGAATTCCGGTCTTTTCCCTCCAACGAACACATATTCGTTCGACTGTTCACCGTAATAAATTTCCGGTCTTGTAACCCTGATATTCGTCGTGGCAACGGGGGGAATATCCTTGATGAAGAATTCCGGAAGCCCTTCCGTGGTTACCCGGTTGACAGGACCGAGGACCACCCCGTACCCGTGGGTGTATGTCAGATGTTCGTTGACCCAGGTTCGTGACGGCAAAGCGTTGTAGGACAATTCCCGGGGGGAAAGCATGACCTGGCGGTATTCGTTGTTGATCAGGTATCGGTCGTTATCCACATCAATAAACTTGTAATAGGTACGGATTTCCTGCAACTGGCTGTAGGTCTGCAGCAATGCCGCATGTTCCCACAAGCGGATGTTTTTAATGGTGAGGTCGTTCCTGCGTAAATCATCCAGGGTGAGGTTCGTTTCGACGGGAAATTCCCTGTTCTCGATATCACTTAAGTTGAAGGCCATGCGGGTGTATCGGATGTTATGTTCCAGATAGGGCTTTTCCAGGACGATTTCATTCGGCAACACTTTGAATTTCTGTACAAAATTTGGATAAAGGCCCTTCCCGATGAAAGAAACGGCCAACAGCAGGGCAACTGCGGCCGCGGGAATCTTCCAGTTATTCGTGAAAATATAGGCAAGTATGGACAAGCCCGCGAGAAAATTCATAAGGATCATGAGCCTGAGAACGCCAGCCTGGGTGGTCGTGTCCGTATATCCAGGGCCGAACACAACGCCCCGTTTGGCATAGAGCAGGTGGTACAGATCTATCCACGCCCCGATGATGCCGATAAAAAACATGCAGGCCAAAAGAATCAGCAGGTGGTTGCGCACGGGCTGTGTGACCTTCCAGGTTCGCGGCGGAATGAACATGAAGGTTCCCCGAATAAAGTAAACGATACCGGTGCCGATGATGGCGAGTATGAGAATGAATGAGATCCACCGATACACGCTGACCACAAAGGGCAGATGGAATACATAAAAACCGATATCCTTCTGATAAAGGGGATCATGAGAACCGAAGGGGAGTCCCTGGAAGAAAAGAAGGTATTCCCGCCAGTGAACGGATGCGTTCATGCCTATGAAAATGGAGAATACAACGGAAACGATAAGAATGAGAGGAACGAGGGAACGCTCGCCGATCAACCGCAGGGAGGGAATTTGTGTGCCCATGAGGTCGGCGGAGTTGTTTTTCACGCCGATCTTCTCCGCAAGATATAAGTTGCCGCCAAACAGTACCAGAAATAATACGCCGACCAGGCCCCCAACGGTCAATTTGGCGAAGAGGGTAATCCAGAACGTTTTTTCATACCCGACTTCCTGAAACCAGAACCAATCGGTGATGACCCACGCCGTCTCAAAAAAGCCGACAACAACAATCAGGAGGATGACAAACAGAGCGGTCCTGATTTTTTGCTTCCATTGTCCGGGTTCCCTGAATCTTCTAATCATTGCACCTCCCGTTTTCCAATATTCGGCCCTCCCTATCACACGATCCGCACGGACATACCCGCCAAAAGACACGGTCCCATTTCGACATCCGGGACGAGCCACCAGCATGACGGTAAACCTAACAGATTCGCATTTTATCTTCAAATGCTAATTTCATCTTGATTGAATGGACTCATTCCATTAGATTACCCGGTGTAGAAGACTGATCCTGAGGATACGATTCAATGATGCAGAATATTGTGGCCGAAGCCATGTCCGATCCCGCCTTTTATCCATTTCATACCGAATCGGTGGAAGTCATTCAGACACATATTTCCTGGGTGTTTATCGCCGGCGATGAAGTTTTTAAAGTAAAAAAAGCCGTTAATTTCGGTTTTCTGGATTTTACGACACGCGAAAAAAGAAAATTTTACTGTGAGGAAGAGGTTCGGCTGAATCGCCGGCTGGCGCCGCAGGTTTACCTGGGTGTCGTGGAAATCTCCATCGACGAAACGGGGAAGCCTGTTTTGGCCGGGGAGGGAACGGCCGTCGAATACGCCGTCCACATGAATAAAGTTCCCGCCGACAGAATGCTGAAAAAACTCCTGTCACGACCGGATTTCGAACCCGCTGTCATCACCGCCGTCGCGGGAAAGCTTGCTGATTTTCACCGTAAGGCGGATACCGGCGGCCTGATCGATGAAACAGGGGGACTTGAAACCGTTCGCCGCAACCACGAGGAGAATTTCTCGCAAACCGAACCGTTTATCGGCATCACCCTGTCCGCCTTCCGCCACGCCTTCATCCGCTCCTACGCCCGGGCATTTCTTTCGGATCATGAACCGCTCTTCCGCAGGCGGGTGAAGGAACACAGAATTCGCGATTGCCACGGCGATCTGCACCTTGAGCATATCGTCGTCGATGGCGAGGAAATCATTATTTTCGACTGCATCGAGTTCAACGAACGGTTCCGCTTCACCGATGTGGCCGCGGAAACGGCTTTCCTGGCCATGGATCTCGATTTCAACGGATACAGTGACTTATCCCGGTTCTTTATCCAGGCTTACATCGACGCGTCCGACGACCGGGAAATCTCCACCTTGACCCGTTTTTACCAGTGCTACTATGCCTTTGTCCGTGGCAAAGTGACGGGTTTCCGCCTTCAGGACACCCAGGGCAGTGGGGACGACGGCGAAGCAACAACCCAAACGGCTATGCGATACTTTGATTTCGCCTTCTCCTATGCTTTTTCCTTTCCCAGGCCGACCCTGCTCATCATGGCTGGATTGATGGGCAGCGGGAAAAGTGTGATCGCGGGGGAATTGTCCCGGCTTACGGGCGCCAAAGTGATCCGAATGGACGTAATCCGCAAGGAGTCGTGCGGCATCGAACCGACGGAACGGCGTCTGGACGACTTCGCCGAGGGGATTTACAGTGAGGATTTCTCACGCCATATCTATGAAAAGGCCCTGGCCTCCGCAAAGGATATGCTCGCGGCGGGAGAATCCGTCATCGTCGATGCGTCTTTCAAAAGGGGCATGTACCGTGCGGCAGCGCGCGAGGCGGCAGACCGTGTCGAGGCGGATTTTTTTGTCCTGGAATGCGTCTGCTCGGACACCTGCGCCCGGGAAAGGTTGGCCATGAGACTTCTGGACAAGAACGAGGCGTCGGATGGACGCCCGGAAATTTACGACGCCCAAAAGGCGGATTTTGAGTCCATATCCGAATGTGAACCGGGCACCCATCTGCAAATCAACACAGAGGACAGTCTGGGTGATTGCGTGGATCGTGCAATCGCTTTTCTGACACAGACCCCATAGGCCATTCCAGGCACTTTCAGGATTTCGTCACCAAATCCGAAAAGAATTCAGCGCTTCCTTCGGGTCCCGATATGTACCCATCTTCTTCATCCGGCAAGGGATCGGCTGTTGGCGACGGAGGCTCCTCGTTCGTCTGTTGCGGCAACCCGTCCGGTTCCTGCTTCATTTTCCCGTCCGCCTCCCCCTTCACTCCCGTTTTTGTTTTTTCGTTTTCCGCCCTTTCTTCAGACAGCATACGTCGGGTTTCCGTAATGTAATACTTTACCTTGTAATCAAGACCGATATTCGGAAAATCCCGGGCGATGACTTCGAACCTTTTTAAGGCAGCCTTGTATTTCTTGCTCTTGAAATAAAACTTGCCGATGTAAAATTCGTTTTCGGCGAGTTTTGTTTTAACCTCCCGAAGCATCTTCTGGGCCATGACGACAAACTGGCTTTTGGGGTAACGTGACAGCAATCTTTCAAAATCGGCTTTGGCCTTCCAGGTTTCCGTCTGATCCCTGTCAATGGTGTCGATCATTTGATAGCGGCTCATGCCCATCTGGTACATGGCGTACGGAACGTTCTCGTCCGTCGGATGACGGTTGATAAATTCATCGTAGGCCAGGTAGGCATCGGTGTAGGACTTCTTGCTGTAGTGCGCATCGGCAATCCCGATTTCCGCCAGAACGGAAATTTCTTCCAGAGGGTATTCATCCTTCAGGCGCTGGAATATGGTGATGGCCTTTTCATATTTTTTCTTCTGGTAGAGTTCGCTTCCCTTTTGATAAAGGCCCACCGGCGTGGATCGGGTCATGCTCTTGTCCTGCATCCAACCGAGCCACGAACAACCGGAAATCAGCACCGATAAGGTCAGACAAACCACAAAGACGAAACTGCGTTTCATGTTGGCTCCTACCCCACGATTACAGGGCTTTTTTTATGAACTCTTCCAAACGCTCCTTCGCCACGAGACCGACGAGTCTTTCCACGGGCTCGCCGTCCTTGAACAGAATCAACGTGGGAATGCTCATGACGCCGTACTGGGCGGTCACCTTGGGGTTGTCGTCGATATTGATCTTGCTCACCCTGACCTGGCCTTTAAACTGGTCGGCCACTTCCTCGATGATCGGGCCTAAGGCGCGGCACGGCCCGCACCAGTTTGCCCAGAAATCAACCAAAGCCGGTTTATCGGCCTTCAAAATATCCGTTTCAAAGGTATCATCCGTCACATGCAGAATTGCTTGATTATCCGTCATGTCTCCGCTTCCTCCATCCTTCATTTTCATTTTAATTCGCTTATGACACAAATTTTACAATGAAGTCAAACGCTATTTGGCCTTTCATCGGCAGGTGGGTTTTGACTTCTCCATTGGGGATATGCTATGCAACAGGCAAAAAAGAGGAACACATGATGAGCAAACTGGCCGTTCTATCGGGAACCATACCCATTCTGAACGGGCCCATTTTCGCCCGTTTGGAAAAATCATACCCTGGGGACGGGTCAGTTGCACCCGAGGTGTTCACCGGGGACGATTTTCTTTTCATCAGCCGTGATGGCCGCCCTGGCGGCGATTTTACGCCCCCTCATCTCGTGAATCATCTTGCCCACTTCCAGACCCTGTCGGAGCTGAACGTGAATGAAGTAATCGGTATTTACTCGACGGGATCCCTGAAAGCGGATTTACAGCCGGGCACCCTGGTTGTCCCCGACGATTTCATCTGCCTGTACCCGACACCGACTTCCGTGACCGACACGCCGAAGCATATCACGCCGGTCATGGACGACGGCGTCCGCCGGGAGCTGATCCGGGCGGCCCATGAACTGTCCGCGCCGGTCCGTGATGGAGGGGTCTATTGGCAGACATCGGGCCCCAGGCTGGAAACCAAAGCCGAAATTGGCCTGATGGCCGGGACGGCCGATATCGTGGGGATGCCCCTGGCCAGCGAGGCCGTATTGGCCAGAGAATTCGGCATGGCCTTCGGTGCGCTCTGTTCCGTCGATAATTACGCACACGGAATAGCCGGCGGAACATTGGATGAGTTGGATATTCGCGTACAGGCGGCACGCAACGCGGAAATCATCGGTAAAATCGTCAGTCGTTATATCGAGAACTTCCGGCTCAGAAAGCCCCCAACTGGCAGGGTTTTATCTTGATTTTCAGTGCCTCGCAAGCCTCGGAAACAACCATGCGCGGCAGATTCAACTGACCGGCGATTTTCCATATGCCCTCGCAGGAGAGTCTTCCCTCTTGAAGGTTTGCCTCAATCACTTTTTTCAAATCGCGATCGACACTCTCTGCGGGCTGAATGGCACGCTTGTCCCGACTGAAACCAAACAATCCCAACTGGCAGAGGGTGATCCGGATTTCCAGGAGGTCCAGATTCACACCGACCTCCAGGATCGTTTTTCCCGTTGCCGAGGCAATGGCAACGGCATCGCAACAGGTGATCACCTGATTTTCCGAGCTGTCCCGGATTAACGCGGCAATCTGTTCATCGATTCGCGTTTCGCCGGGATGTTTCGCGGCGTAATGTCCCTTATCCCGATAAACCACCTGAATGCCTCCCTAACATGCGATCGCCTCATGACAAAAAATGAAAAGACGTTCGACAACTCTTCTCTTTTGTGCCTGTGTTTTTTACAACGATGGGAACCGGGGCACCATCCCCGTCGCCTTTATCGCTTCAACCTCTTTAAACTGTTCATCCGGCAAAGGCATCGTTCGTAACCAATTTGCTTTCTTTCTTCGGACCCCTCCGCCCCATTTTGCACATCACCTGTTCAACAAATACCGAAGAAACGTCCAAGTAATCACCCGTCGTTCCCTTCTGTTTAATACTTCGTATAATGAAACGGTTCGATGGACGTAAGCCCTTCCGTATCCAGTGTTTTGAATTTGTTTTTTTCGATGAGCTTCTCCGCTTTCTCGATCTGGTTGACGTCGACCACAAAGATGGCCCGCTTGTAACTCTCCACAACAAAACCATAGGCGTTGTTTACATTGATGTCTTCCTTGTACAGGAGTTGCGTCAAGCGATCGAGACCGCCCGGCTTATCGTCCAGTTCGACCGCCAGTACGTCTCGCATCTGCACCATCATGCCCGCTTCGGTCAGAACCTTTTGCGCTTTTTTCGGGTTGTCGACCAGAAGGTTGATGACCCCGAAGGTATCGGACGTCGAAATGGTGGTCGCCCGGATGTTGATTTTTTCCTTCGCCAGCGCATGGGTCACCGCAGCCAGACGCCCCGGCTTGTTTTCAGCGAATATGGAAATCTGTTGTGCGATCATCCCTGTATTCCTCCCCTTTGCATTATCAGTCTTCCCGGTTGTCCAGCACCCGCTTGGCCTTCCCTTCCGTTCGGGGTAAGCTCTCCGGCTCCACCAGCTCGACCTGCGGGGTGATGAGAATATCACTCTTCAGTTCATTGACGATCGTTCTCCGCAAGGACTCCAACTCTTTGAGATCACCGGTGAAATACTCGCGCTGCACCTCCACCTTAACGATCATGTCGTCATTGAAACCTTTACGCTCCAGGATGATCTGAAAGTTATTGCCGACGCCGGCAATATCCATAAGCTTCTTTTCGATCTGGATGGGGAAAGTATTGACCCCTTTGAGAATCATCATATCGTCCGTCCGGCCCTTGATTCTTTCGATCCGACGATGGGTCCGCCCGCAGGGACAGGTGCCGGGGATAATCCTGGGCAGGTCCTGGGTCCGGTAGCGTAGGATCGGCATACCCTCCCGGTTGAGGGTGGTCATCACCAATTCGCCCTCCTGTCCGTCGGGTAACGGTTCCAAGGTGACCGGGTCGATGATCTCCACAAGGTAGGCATCCTCCCAGATATGCAACCCATTCTGCTCCGGACATTCAAAGGCCACACCGGGGCCGCTCATCTCCGACAAGCCGTAGGAATTGAAGGACTTTACACCATAAAAATCCTCAATGCGCCTGCGCATTTTTTCCGAATGGGGTTCCGCGCCGATGAAAGCGATACGCAGGCGGGTGTCTTTTATGGGATCGACTCCGACCTCCTCAAAAACGGTGGTCAGATGCAGGGCGTAGCTCGGAATAATGTGGATGGCCGTTGTGTCAAAGTCCCGCATCAACTGAATCTGACGCTTGCTGTTTCCCGGCCCAGCCGGGATGACCATGGCGCCCAGTTTCTCCGCCCCGTAATGAAAACCCAAACCGCCCGTAAAAAGGGCGTAGGTCATCATGTTCTGGAAAACATCGCTTTTACGCAAGCCGGCCATGTACATGCAGCGTGCCAGCTGATTGGTCCAGCAGTCGATGTCCTTCATGGTATGAAAGATGACCGTGGCGCGACCGGTGGTACCCGAAGAGGAATGCATGCGGACAATATCATCCTTCGATGCCGCGAGAAATCCGTAAGGCCACTCCTTGCGCAGGTCCTCCTTGGTTGTCATGGGTATATTTCTCAAATCCGCCAGCGTTTTGATGTTCTCTACATGGATATCCTTCTCCTTGAAGAGTTTCCCGTAATACGAGGACCGGGAAGCGCTTTCGACAGTGTTTCGCAACCGTTCCAGTTGCATCCTGTAAAGCTGGTCCCCGTCCATCGTTTCGATATCTTTTTCCCAAAACATTTCCGTTCCGCCTCCTGAAATAGATAGGTAGGCATCTACTACAACCTGGCATCCTTTTTGGCAAGCGAATTCTCCCTAAAAGGCCATCTTCTTTCCTGGGTTTTGAAGAGATTATTCTCTGCTTGTCAAAGAGGTTTTTTTTATGGCATATACGGCATGTTGAGAGGAGTTTTTCAATGGAAACCATTTCTCCCTATACGGACAAGGTTACAGGAATCATTCTGGCGGGCGGGAAAAATACACGCATGAACGGACGCAACAAGGCTTTCATCGAGTTCGAGGGGGAGCGCCTGGTTGACCGGACCGTTCGAATCTTCAAGGCCCTGTTCGAAGAAGTGATTCTCGTGACAAATTCACCTCTGGAGTACCTCGATCAGAACATCATGATGGTGGCGGACATTTACAAGGACAGGGGGGCTCTAGGTGGCATCCATGCCGGATTGTTACACGCGGGCTGTGAAAAAGCATTTTTCGCCGCCTGCGACATGCCCTTTCTTAACCAGCCTTTCATTGCCTCAATGATCGATCTGGCAAACCAATATGACATCGTTGTGCCCAACCCCGCTGACGGTCTTCAGCCGCTGCATGCCATCTACCCGCGCAAATGTCTGCCCCTGATCGAAAAACTCTTCGCACAGAACAAGCTGAAGATCATCGGTTTTTACCCCGGACATACAATTCACAAGATTCCCGTGGAAGTGCTGGCGACATTCGATCCGGAGGGGAAGATGTTCGCCAACCTCAACTCGCTGGAAGAACTGAAGAAGGTTATCCCCCCCCCAGAGGGGGCGCCCTGAACACGAAGGCGTCTTCTTACACAACCGTCTTCAATTCGCCCTCAACACCCTGCGGAAAGCCCATCCTGAATCAGTTCGAGAACAAGCGGTTTTTCTTCCGGGAACTTGTAGCCCTCATAATCCTGGTGGAAGAGAAGTCCCCCGTACCGGTTTTTCCAGGAGTTCATCATGTGGTCAAAACAGACACGCGACGTCACATCCAATCCTTCAATCGTCACGCGCAGTTCTTCAAGGCGCTCATGACGTGAACTAAGCTTTAATCGTCCCTGTTCAAAATCTTCGTATATCGGTGTACGGGGGCTGGGAATGAAAGGACGGGAACGGATGTAGTGGGGATTGATGGCGGTGAGAACGCGTGCCGTGTCTTCCGCATGCCGGCGCCACCGGTCCATGCCGCCCAGCCCGGGCATCCAGTATTCGGAAAGCTGGAAACCCGCTTCCATGGCCTTTTTGCCCCCTTCAATCAGTTCGGCACTCGTCACACCCTTGCGAATAGCGGCCAGCACGTCGTCATTTCCCGATTCCAGGCCGACATGGAGACGATCCAGTCCGGCTTCCCGAATGGCCCTGAGATCTTCCGGCTTTCTCTGAGCGAGCGTCTTGGACCGGGCATAGGAGGTCACCCTGGTCAGGGTTTTTAGGGTTTCTCGAAGATGCCTGAGCACTTCGACAAGCTCATCCGGCCTCATGATGATGGTGTTGGCGTCCTGCAGAAAGGCCGTCTTTCCTCCCGAAGAAAGCCAATTGAAGGCCGTGATGAATGCATAGTTTTCATAAAGGGAAGGTTCGGCCTGCAACAGGACGCTGCCCACTTCCCTCGTGATTGAGCCGTCATGGCCAAGCTTCATGGAAACGGCGGTCAGTTCATCACTGATGTGCTTCACGTTGTCGATGTCCGCCTTGATTTCCTCGACGCTTCGATACACAAAGTTCCGCCCTTTGTACATTTCACAAAATGTGCACTTATTCCATGGGCAATTTTCCGTAATCCTGAGGAGCAGAGAAGCGCTGCCACCCTCACTGGGGGGACGGTAAACCCCAACGGAAAAGGAAAGATCCGCAATCTTCTTCGCGCTTTCGCGATATGCCGTGTTGCCTCTAAAAATCGCCATCATAAACACCCTTTCTCGATTGACCCCCGTCAGAGGGGGTATGAATCTCCGTTAAGAAATAAAACGATCCGTTGTCAGAAGAAAAAAATCGCCCCGTGCAGGGGCAAATCAGGCCGTAAACACCACGCTCCTTGTGTAACGGCGCTTGTCATGTTCAGAGGAAATATAATACATATTTTGCCTTTGACAAGGGGAGAGGCGTTGTACAATGGAATAAGGCATGGATATACCACGTCTTCCCATGGCTGATGCATCGGGGTGCATGGGGCATGCCCTCTGTCCATGGATAAGCCGGGGCCGTTCAACGATTAACCCCTCCTGCCGTCTGCCCGCCTGGAATCGTGAATCGCCGGGAGACACAGTGTGAAGATGATCAATGTATGTGTTCGCCTGAACGGTTCTCGGACCGGTCGGAGCGGATTTTCGCCTTGACAAATCAGGTCCTTTGTGGTTGAAGAGGCAATTCAACAATTCGATGGGGTCTTAAAAATGAAGTTAAATCTAACAGCAAAGAGTAACACCAAAAGAAAACGGACTCACGGCTTTCTCGTGAGGATGGCGACCAAATCAGGTCGTCAGGTATTGAATCGACGACGGGCCAAGGGCAGGAAAAGGCTGGCCGTATAACCCCTCTGCCGGCATCCACCGGCGGTTAACCCTGGAGCCGGCTTATTCCGCATTGTCTTTATGGTTTCTGAAGCCTTTCCGAAATCGGAGAAAATTCTCAAAAGAAAAGATTATTTATCCATACAACAGTGTGGTCTTCGTGAGTACACGAAAAACTTCGTCATCATCAAGAAGAGGACGGAAACGGGAGTAAATCGGCTGGGGATTTCAGTTTCCAAGAAAACAGGCGGCGCGGTGCAGCGGAACCGGATCAAACGTTTGGTGAGAGAGTTCTTTCGGCTTCACAAAAGCAGGATCAACGATTCCCAGGACATGATCATCGTTGCCAAAAAGGGAATTCCACATAACCTGACTTACGGGGATGTCTGCCGGGAATTGGAAGGCCATTTCATTACAAAAACAGATGATTAATCAGACCTTTAATTTGATCCTCGGCAAACCCCTTATCGGTTTGCTCCGGTTCTATCAACTTTTCTTTTCGCCGCTTTTCCCGCGGAGCTGCCGTTTTTATCCTTCCTGTTCCGAATACATGATCACAGCAATCCGGATGTACGGCCCTTTTATCGGAACGCTCAAAGGCGGACGCAGACTCCTCCGCTGTCACCCCTTTCATCCCGGCGGATATGATCCTGTCGAATAGCCCGATTTTAACTGGAGATCCATAATGGAAAAAAAGACCATACTGGCTATCGTGTTGTCCGTGTTGGTGGTGTTCATGTATCAATTCTTTTTTGCACCGAAACCGGACCCGGTCGGGGACAGAGTCGAACCCGCCGCAGTCGAAGAACCCCAGGAACCAGCGGCTTCGCCGGACACGGTTCCTCTCCAAACGACACGTCCCGTAACATCCGATAAAAACACCGTTGCCGCCACCGTCGTCAAACCAGGCATCGCGAAAGAGATCGTCGTGGACACGCCGCTTTATCGGGCCGTTTTCACAACCAGGGGGGCAACACTCGAGACTTTTCAACTGAAACATTTCAAAAAAAAGCTGGATAGCGAATCCGAACTGATTGAGCTGGTGAATTCCACACCGGATATGCCCTTACCCCTGTCACTGTCCTTTGTCGATTCCAGCCTTCTTGTCGACAGCGGTGATTTTTACGAAGTGGACCGCGAATCGGTGACGCTCGGCCAAAACGATCAGGAAACCACCCTGACTTTCACGCAAACCTATCCCGGATCTGTGAAAATCGAAAAAATATTCACCTTCCATCCTGACGACTATGTCATTCAGATGGATGTGAAACTTCATAATTTGTCCCCGGCAACACTTCAGCAAAACGCCATGCTCACCTGGTACCACTATGACGATCCCGTCATCGAGAGGGACCGTTATACCCATAACGGACCGGTCTATCTCATGGGGAAAAGCGTAAAAACTGCTGACAGCAGGGAGCTGAAAATCGATGAACATCATGGTCCGGATATTTCCTGGTCCGGATATGAAAGCAAATACTTCATCGCCGCCATGATTTCCCAAAAACCGGCGCTGACCTCGCTCATCCTGAACCGGAATGCGCGCAACGTCGTCTCCGTGCAATTGAAGGGTCCAAAAAACATCATCCCCGCCGGACAGAACGCTCTCTTTGCCTACACACTCTATTTGGGACCCAAGGATTATTCGATCATGAAGTCCCTGAATGTGGGCCTGGAAAACGCGATCGATTTCGGGTCCTTGATCAAATGGCTCAGCATGCCCCTTTTAATCGTCCTGAAGTTCATTTTCCAGTACGTCCATAACTACGGAATTGCCATCATAATCCTAACCATTTTCATCAAGATTATTTTCTGGCCTCTGGGGAACAAAAGCTACAAATCCATGAAGGAGATGCAAAAACTCCAGCCCAAAATGCAGGAACTGCGCGCAAAGTATAAGGACGACAAACAAAAACTCAGCCAGGAAACGATGGCGCTTTAAAAGACCCACAAAGTCAATCCCCTGGGGGGCTGTCTGCCGATTCTGATCCAGATTCCCGTCTTCTTCGGTCTTTACAAGGTGCTTCTCTATGCCATTGAACTCCGCCATTCACCCTTTTTTTTCTGGATACAGGATCTTTCCGCCAAGGACCCCTACTACATCACACCCATTATAATGGGCGCAACGATGTTCTTTCAGCAGAAAATGACCCCCACCATGGGTGATCCCATGCAGGCCAAAATCATGTTGTTTATGCCGGTTGTCTTTACCTTCCTCTTCCTCAATTTCCCCTCGGGCCTGGTTTTATACTGGCTTTTCAACAACATCATCAGTATCGGCCAACAGGTTTATATCAATAAATACGCCAATGTATAGGATGCAGCATGACACACTTAAAGGAATATGAAGGAAGAACGATTGATGAAGCCATCGAAAAGGCCTGTCAGTCATTGAACGTTCCCAGAGAGAGACTGAATATAGAAATCATTTCTGAGGGATCAACGGGTTTTTTGGGATTTGGATCAAAAAAAGCGCGCATCGGAGCCTCCTTGCTCGTATTTGAAATGCCCCCCACCGCGCCTGTGTCCGGAACAAAGGAAAATGGAGAACTTGACATTGTTTCCACAGAGGACACGTCAGAAGAAGTCGCTGGACAATCAGAAACCCCTGGAGAATCCGGCACAGAAAGCATCGGAGACAGGGCAAAGGAAATCCTCGAGGGCATTTTGACGCACATGTCCATGGAAGCCTCTGTCACGTTGGAGGAAGGGGAAGACCGGGTCATTTTAAACATTCACGGAGATGGGGGCGGCCTGCTGATCGGCAAGCGCGGGAAGAACCTGGACGCCCTTCAATATATCGTCAACAAGGCTTCGAACCGTCTGACCGATTCCCGAAAGATGATCGTCATCGATACGGAAGGCTACCGAAAACGACGGGAAGACTCCCTCGTCGCTTTGGCCAAGGAACTTGGAGAAAAGGCGCGGCGTACACAAAAACCGATTACGGTCAGTCACATGAACGCCCATAACAGGCGGATCATCCACATGGCCCTGCAAAACGAGGAGGGCCTCACCACGAAGAGCCGCGGAGAAGGTGAGTTCAGAAAAATCATTATCTTGCCTGACAGAAAGTAGCCTCTTCAACGCGGAGAAGGATATTGGCCTCTTCTGGTGATACCATAGCCGCCCTGGCAACGCCGTTTGGTTACGGAAGCGTTGGGATCATTCGGATCAGCGGAACCGGTGCCTTCAAAATTGCCCGGCGGATTTTTCGTCCAACCCGTCACACCCCCCATCCCGAATCGCACAGGCTTTACCACGGAGATATCGTTTCCCCTCAAAACGGGGCCTTGATCGATGAAGTCCTGTTGTGTTTTATGAACAAGCCGCACAGTTACACCGGCGAAGACACAGTAGAAATCAATTGCCATGGCGGGCCCCTTCTCATCAAAACAATTTTGCAGACAGTCCTCGATCTGGGAGCACGCCTCGCCGAACCGGGAGAATTCACCAAACGGGCTTTTTTGAACAACCGCCTTGATTTATCCCGGGCGGAAGCGATCCTCGATCTGGTTCGGGCCCGTACGGAAAGGGGACTCTCGGAAGCGGTGAACCGCCTCAAAGGATCGCTGGCAAATGCGGTGTCCGCCATTCAGGATAGACTGATGGATGTTCTGGCTGTACTGGAAGCCTCGATTGATTTTACCGAAGAGGATATACCGGAGATGGAGGCACTCCAGGCTTCAGCCCCTCTCGACGCTTGTCTTACCAAACTTTCAGCCCTGCTCGGCACCTATCGGAATGGAAGAATTTACCAGGATGGTTTGCGTGTTTTAATCATCGGCAAACCCAACGTCGGGAAATCCAGCCTTTTGAACGCCCTTCTGGAAACAAATCGGGCCATTGTCACCCCCATTCCGGGAACCACTCGTGATTTCATTGAAGAATCAATCCAAATCGGCGGCCTGCCTGTTTCCCTCACGGATACAGCGGGCATTCGCAAGACCACCGACGAAATCGAACTTCAGGGAATCGCCATGGTTTATCAGAAACTGGCCGACGCGGATGTGGTGATTGCGGTGTTCGATGGCAGCCGGCAGTTGGACGACGATGATCTCCTCGTAATGGAAAACACTGCGGACAAGGAACAGGTGATCGCCGTGATCAACAAGGAAGACCTTCCCACCCGCTTCGACACGAATGAACTCCTGAAGCGGCGCCCCTTATCGCGGCCTCTCCCCATATCGGCAAAATTCGAAACGGGCCTCTCCGCCCTGAAGGATGAAATATCCCGCCTTGCGCCGGCATCGGAGGTCCATGACCCCGGGGCGGTCCATATCACCAACATCCGACACTACCACGCGCTGTCCCAGGCGGCCTCTCTCATAGCCAAGGCGCGTGACCACATCCTTGAAGGTTCACCTCCGGAAATCGTGGCCGTCGACTTGGGGGACGCGCTGCATCAATTGGGTGAGGTCGAGGGCCGGACGCTGTCCGAGGATATTCTGGATAGAATTTTTTCCACGTTCTGCATCGGGAAGTAAAACAACCGTCTTATTTTTCCATCAGGAGCCATAAACCCCCGTCCTCGATGATCCTCATTTGTTGATCATGTAAAGCCGATCCGGCAATCATCTTTTCCAGATCCTTTAACGTTACACGAACCCGTCCCAATCTGTCGTTTAGTATTCTGGATTCATCGGCAATTTCATCGATCAACATCTGGGGGGTCTTTTCGCCGTATCCTCCTCCGACAAAAGCAACAGCACCGGGTTTCATGACCCGATAAATTTCCCTGAGCGCGGCCCCCCCTGGATCTAAAAAAAAATAAGCCCCGCGGATGACAATGAGGTCAAAGGTATCGCTACCATAAACCAGTGGAATAAGGTCACTTTTCCCCAAGGTTATGGAGGTGTCCAGCCGATTGTCCTCGATTTCCTGCCGCATGAGTCCGTAAACGTCTTCTTCGGCAACTGCGATGGTGATTTTCATGTCGGGATTCCCGTTCAGGAGGGCGAAGGATATGCCTCCGGAAAAAGGCCCCCATTCCAGGACCTCTCCCCCCCTCCTCTTGTAATAGTTCAACACCTGATCCGCAAGGTAAGGATAAATTTTTCCCCAGAGATGATTGACCCTCTTCAGATCATGCATATCCATTTTGCTTTTCATGCCCATACCTCCATCCGTCAATTCCTTTCCCGACAATCCCCTCCCCACATCCTTTCTCATTTTTCATACAACTTTTGTCAAGACAAAATCCCTTTCCATCAATTGGGAAAACCCCGTGAGACGATCAAGGGATAACATCGTGACCCTCCCTCGCCCCTCTCCGAGATCTCTGCCCGATCCGTCGGTGAAACTCCTCTTTGACTTTTAACAAGGGATTAATTAAAATTCCCCTTATTTCGTTGCGATGAATCCGACGAGAAGTTTTGAGAAACGATGGGCGAAGGAGGTGTCACTCTATGAAATCAGGATGCTTTTATATTCTGGCATGTCTTATGGTATTAACGTCCACCGCGTTTGCCGGGCTCTACGAAGATGGCCAGGCCGCCATGGAGAAGAAGGCATTCAGGAAAGCCATCACGTTATTCGAGTCAGATGCCAGGAAGGGTAATCCGAAATCTCAGTATAAACTGGGCTTGATCCACGAGGATGGCCAAGGGGTAAAAAAGAATCTTTCCAAGGCGCTTTACTGGTATGAAATGGCCGCCAAACAAGGACATCCCGAAGCCCAGCAGAGTCTCGGAATGATGTATCAGTGCGGACGTGGTGTAAAGCAAGACCTCGCTCAGGCAAAGTACTGGTTCGAGATGGCATCCAAAAACGGGACGCCTGCCGCCCAATTCGAGCTTGGAATGTTTTACCAAAAAGGACAGACAGTACCGTGCGATTACAAACAAGCCCTGTATTATTATGAGCTCGCGGCCAAACAAGGCTATGCCAAAGCACAGACGGCGATCGGCCTTTTTTATGCAGAAGGCCTCAGCATGCCGAAGGACTACAGGCAAGCTGCGCTTTGGTTTGATCTGGCGGCAAAACAGGGTGATCCTTCGGGGCAGTTCAATCTCGGGGTTCTCAATGAAAAAGGATTTGGTTTCCCCCAAAATTATAAGGAGGCGGCCCGCTGGTATAAAATGGCCGCAAAACAGGAATATGCGGATGCGCAGAACAATCTTGGATTCCTGTATTATAATGGCAAGGGTGTGGACAAGGACCTGATCATTTCCTATGCGCTTTTCAGTCTCGCTTACGACAATGGGAATTCCGATGCTTTTCAAAATTGTTACATTGCCGCATCGGGATTACCGCCCAAAAACCATCAACGAGCCAAGGCACTGGCGGGAGACCGCAAAAAACTTTATTCACTCATTGGAAACTAGCTTACTGTAACTGGTACCCCCGGTGCGAGTCGAACGCACGGCACACGGATGTTTTTATGAGTGGGGAGAAACCACAAAGGAAGGCAATTATGGCCGGGCAGGGTCAGGACGGACAAGGGGTGAACTTTCAGAAATAGAACCCGCTTGCATTATACTATTTATTAGTATAGAATAAAGTCATGACATGGACGGTTGAGATTGCAAGGCAGTCGGTAAAACAGGTGGTAAAACTGCCAATAAGAGCAAAAGAGGCATTAACTGGACTTATCAGGGACATGGAAGCAAACGGGCCTATCCGGGGCGATTGGCCGAATTTCAGCGCACTATCAAATAACCGTTACCATTGCCACTTGAAAAAAGGCCGTCCCACATACGTGGCAATATGGGAAGTCAAAAACAAGGAAATAAGATTAATTGAGGTGATATATGCAGGCACACACGAAAAAGCACCCTACTAAAACCGTTGAACTTCGATTCATCGGACCGATTGTGAACACAGCGCGGGCCATTGAGGCCTTAAAGCTTTTGGGGTTTGTCGATACGTCTGATGCTGTTCCTTGGCGGGAGGTTCTGGAACACAAAGATGAGGAATTACCGGGCACCTGTCTGCGTGGGGGGCGATACCGGGAAGGATTGACACAGGTTAAACTTGCCGAATTGACCGGCATTCCCCAGCGGCATATCAGCGAAATGGAAAGCGGCAAGCGACCTATCGGTAAGGAAACGGCAAAGCGCCTGGGGAAGGCATTAAACATAAGCTATAAGGTCTTTTTATAGAATATTGAGGGGAGTGCGCCCGGGATTTTCAGTCAATACAACCTGAAAAAACTTAAAGGCCTATCACAGACTGATAACGCTTTCACAGATGATCCAATCAAGTATCGGGCTTTTAATTTTCTTCTTGCTGAATGTTATCCCGACTAGCCGGAGTCATCGACAGAATACCGCAAATAGTAATCTTGAGCGCGTTCAGCGGGGCGAATATGAGACAGGGAGAAAGAACAGACCTGGTACGTTCGGCAAATCACCGGCGATAAACAAGCCACCCTCGAATATGCGACAAGGACAAACAAACGCCGATGCTATAAGAAAAAAGTCGGAAGAGCAAAAATGGAACCCGCTTTCATGACGGGTTTTTTGTGCATGAATTTCAAAAGTGGGGAGAGAATGGGGACAAAACGAGCAAGGCAAGAAAAAAGGGGTTAAACGAAACCGCTTAAGCCCTTGATTTTACTGGTACCCCCGGTGCGAGTCGAACGCACGGCACACGGATTAGGAATCCGTTTCTCTATCCTTCTGAGATACGAGGGCACACAAAATAACGCCTTCTACCACGGTTGTGCAAAAGCTGTCAAGACGTTAAAGAATTTCCCCTTGACAGAGAAATAACCATTTGTTAATGAAGCAGACCCTCGGAATATCTTTTCCGAAAATATTAGAGGTGAATATTATATGCTGTGTCAAACCATCAAGGAAGGTATTGAGTGTACATTCATGACCAAGAGGGGCTGCTCGTTTATGGGTGGCACCTGTATTACAGTCGTTGAGGACTGCGTCGCCTGCAACAAGATCGTTGAATATCCAACCGGTCAGTATTGCAAGGTGTACGCAGACCCAGGGAGCCGATGGATTACGGGTAGGTGCGCCATTGCATCCCACACCGCCCGGGACATCAAGGAATCAGCACAGAAGATCAACCCCATGAAGGCTTCAAAGCGTGCCAGCAAAGGCGGGGGGAAAAAGTAACCTCTCTCATCAGAAAAAAGGCGGTTGGGATTTTGCTTGTCCAAACCGCCTTTTAGCCGTTTTGCCTTGTTTGATTCCGGCCATCAATCAAATCAAGAATCCCTATCAGAACCTTCTTTATTTCGACAAGTCTTTCGTGATTTGTGTCGGCCCCTCTATCTGTCTTTTGCCGGGCCACCTCAGCCAGATGCTGTTTGGCGCCCTGGATAGTGTACCGCCGCTCATACAGGAGTTTCCGGATTAAAAGAAGGGCATCGACGTCCTTTTTGCGGTAAAGCCGATGTCCGGAGGGTGTTCGGACGGGCTTCAGGATCTTGAATTCCGTTTCCCAAAAACGTATCACATAAGGTTTGACTTGGAGAATCTTGCCAACCTCGCCAATGCGAAAAAAGGCCTTATCGGGAAGATTGTCATCCATGAAATCCTAAATCCCCATATATCCATATATCGCTGAAACCGTAAAAAATCAGAATTTGCAATGTATGCCGATGTAACGTATTGAAATTACCTAATACATATTTTCAATAATGACCGTTCCCTGACTTTTCACGCGTTCATCATATATTGATTCGTTGCCCTGAATATCTCCAGGATTTCAGGCAAGGAATTAGGATTTTTCTCTCTTGAATCTGAATCAATCGTTCAGGGCGCGCCGTAAAACCTGGCTGGATTTGAACGTCAGAACCTTCCTTGCCGAAATAGAAATCTCCTCACCGGTCTGGGGATTGCGACCGCGACGCGCTTTCTTTTCCTTGACGGCAAAGTTGCCGAAACCGGAAATTTTGATTTTTTCCCCTTTGGCGAGGCTGTCTTTCATCAACTCAAAAACAGACTCGACAATCCTGGCAGAATCCTTCTTGGGAATCCCCAGCTTCTCATATACATCCTGAATAATATCAATCTTGGTCATTATTCCCTCCTTACAGGATACTAATAATTTTCCCCTCTGATTTTTGCGTCGGTGGCTTCAAGTATTTGACTGATGATAGCCTGGTGAACTTCGTTCACTTCGTCGTCTTTCAATGTTTTGTTCAGGGAACGGTAAGAGAACCTGACGCCCAGACTTTTCATTCCCTCCGGTATGCCCTCGCCGACATATATATCGAATATATTGATTTTTTCAAGCAATTCCTCTTCGCTTCGCCTGCCCAGGCGGATGATGTCCGCCGCCTCGATTTCATGGCGAATCAAAAGGGCAACATCCCGGACAATGGCGGGAAATTTGGAAACCTCCCGATAATTGACAGTATCCGTAAAATGACGACAGAGAACATCGATGTCCAGCTCGAAAACCAGAGCCGGGTTCCTTAAATCCATGGTTCTCTGCACATCAGGATGGAGTTCACCCAAGAATCCAAGAGGTTCCTGCCTGATGGCAATCCCGCAACTCCGGCCGGGATGGAGAAACGGTTCAACATGGGACGCGTCATAGGTGACTTCGGACAAACGCAGCCCATCAAAAAGGTCCTGCACCACGCCTTTAAGATTGTAAAAATCCGCGGGCTTTTCTTTCAGATGCCAGAAATCGTCATAGGCCAAACCGGTCATCAATCCACCCAGACGTTCCTTTTCCAAAGGTTGCCGACCTCTGTTCGAATCAATGAATATTTTACCGAGTTCAAAAATTTTCATGTTATGGCAACCGTTGTTGGCGTTATTTTTCATGGTATCCAACAGATTGTAAACCAGTGTCGTGCGCATGACGGCCTGGTCGTCCGTCAGAGGATTGGCGATCCGCAGCATTCGGGAACGTTCGTCATCTTCCGGGATATTCAGAATATCACGGGATTTTGCAGTGATAAAACTGTAGTGGATCGTTTCTGAAAAGCCGCAACCGTTAAGTATCCGGCGTATTCTTTCGTCCAAGACCTGCTTGGTCTCTTTTAAAAGAGGTTTAACCGCCACCCGGGGTAGGGCTGAACCGATTCGGTCATAGCCTATCATACGGGCCACTTCCTCAATCAGATCGATTTCCCGGGAAATATCAACCCGGTAGCTCGGGGGATCCACGGAATAGCTTCCCGGGATATCGGCCGTACTGACCGTCATACCCAGATTGATCATCGTATGGACGATTTCTTCCTCTTTCAGGCTGGAACCCAGAACGCGGTTCACGCGACCGATCCGAAGGGGAATGGCCTGTGGCGCTTCAATCTTGATCGGATATTCATCCACCATACCCCGGCAGATCTCCCCTCCCGATGTTTCCGCGATCAACTGCGCCGCCCGGTCAAGCGCCCTTACCACCCCACCGGGATCGATTCCCCGCTCAAAACGAAATGCCGCATCCGTACTCATACCCAGCCAACGGGCCGATTTACGGATCGATGACGGCTGAAAATAGGCGCTCTCCAGAAAAATCATTTCCGTTTCATTCTTTACCTCAGAATTGAGACCGCCCATGATTCCGCCGATGGCGACAGGCTTCTTCCCGTCACAGATCATCAGCGTGTCCCCTCGCAGCGTTCGTTCCTTCCCATCCAGCGATACGAAGGATTCGCCGGCGCGTGAACGGCGCACAACAATCCTTCCCTCCTCCAGAAAATGGTAATCGAAGGCATGAAGCGGCTGGCCAAATTCCATCATACCAAAGTTTGTCACATCAACCACATTGTTGATCGCCCGGAGCCCCACCGCCTCCAACCGCTGTTTCAGCCAATACGGCGAAGGTCCTATCTTGACGTTTTTCAGAAGCCTCGCCGTATAACGGGGGCAGAGGTCAGGATCCTCGATCCTGACAGACGTCATCCCTCCCGTCTCCTCCTCGGTTTCCTTGATGGTTATCTCCGGATATTTGATGGAAGAGCCCGTCAGAGCCGCAATTTCCCGGGCGATGCCGATCATGCTGAGGCAATCCGAACGATTCGGCGTGACACCGATGTCGAGAACCGTATCACCCAGATCAAGGGCCTGGGCCAGGTCTTCCCCCAGGGATAATCGGGAAGGCAGGATCATAATACCCGTATTATCGCTCCCGATACCCAGCTCCTCTTCCGAACAAAGCATCCCTTCGGACAATTCTCCCCGAATCCGAGAGCGTTTGATCGAATAACCGCCTGGGATCGTTGCCCCTACCCGGGCCAGAGGTACGATATCGCCTTTCCCGATGTTGGACGCACCGCAGACCACCGGAAACTCTTCCAGCCCCGTTGAAATACGGCAAAGGGATAGCTTATCGGCATCGGGATGCGGAGCAAGGGAAAGTATCTTCGCCACAACCACCCCGGTAAATGCGGGTTCCCTTCTCTCCAACCTCTCGACTTCAAGACCGGCCATGGTCAATTTCTCGGCGAGGTCTTCGGGTGTCAGATCGAATTCAATATAATCTTTAAGCCACTTGATGCTAACCTGCATAAGTCATCCGCCAATCCCTCAGGGAACAAAATCCTCGAAGGATTCCATAAAAAGGTACTCAAAATTGTTCCAGGAATCTCCAGTCATTTTCAAAAAAGAGACGGATGTCTGAAATGCCGTACTTCAGCATGGCAATCCGCTCAATTCCGAGCCCGAAAGCAAATCCTGTGTATTCCTCGGGATCATAGCCGACGTTTTTGAAAACCTCGGGATCGACCATTCCCGAGCCCAGAATTTCCAGCCAGCCGGTCTGAGCGCAGACGCGACACCCCTCTCCACGGCAAATGACACACTGAATATCGACTTCAGCACTCGGTTCGGTAAAGGGGAAAAAACTCGGACGAAAACGGAGAGCCGTATCGGCGCCGAACAACTCCTGCAGAAAAACCGTCAGGATCCCCTTCAGATCGGCAAAACTGATCCCCTTATCAACCAAAAGACCTTCAATTTGATGAAACATGGGGGTATGCGAAATATCCGAATCGGGCCGATAAACCCGGCCGGGCGACAAAATCCTGACCGGCGGCGCCTGCTTCAACATGGTACGGATCTGAACGGGTGAGGTGTGGGTCCGCAGAACGATATTATCCTCAATATAAAAGGTATCCTGCATATCACGCGCAGGATGATCTTTGGGTATGTTGAGGGCTTCGAAATTATAGTAATCCAACTCGACTTCCGGCCCCTCCACAATGGAAAAGCCGAAAGAGAAAAAAATCGAGCAGATTTCATTTTTTACCTGGGTTATGGGATGCAGCTTCCCCGGTCTGATCCGACGACCCTCCAAGGTGACATCAATTTTCCCTTTGGAAAGGGTATCGTCCTTTTCGGCGACCTTGATCCCGGCCAGAGCAATCTCGATCCTTTCAGTCAAAACCTCCTTGATCTCGTTTCCCCGTTTGCCGAAAAGGGGGCGTTCTTCCGCGGGTACATGACCGATATTTCGGAGAAGGCCCGTCAACAGCCCCTTTCTTCCCAAATAGCGGGTTTTAACTTCAAAAAGGTCTTTTTCAGTCCGGGCCGCCGAAATTTCGGCCTCTGCCTTTTTCTGGAGGTCTTCCAGTCCTGCAATCATGGCAATCTATTCATTCTTTGCCGTGGCAGCTATCTTGGAAAACGTATCCGGATCGTTCACCGCAAGATCGGCCAATATTTTTCGGTCAAGTACCAGACCGGCCTTCCTGATCCCCGCTATAAAACGGCTGTAACTGACCCCATTCATCCTGGCAGCGGCATTGATACGGGCAATCCAGAGTTGCCGAAAATCTCTTTTTCTAACCCTTCTGTCTCGATAGGCATATCTCATAGATCGATCCACGGCTTCCGTCGCCGTCCGCAACAGCCGGCTTCTCGCCCCAAAAAAACCTTTGGCCCATTTGAGGATCTTTCTTCTCTTTTTTCTTGCGGCAATGCTTCTTTTTACCCTTGGCATTGTTTTGCGCCTCCTAATTTTTCACAGTCGGTACATAGAAACGATTTTACAGGTAGGGAATGAGTTTTTTGATTCCTCTGACGTCGCTGGCATCAAGGATCACCGATTTTCGTAACTTTCGTTTTCTTTTCGCTGTCTTCGAGGTCAATATGTGGCTTGATCCCGCCTTGCGCATTTTCACTTTCCCGCTTCCTGTAATCGAAAAGCGCTTGGCCGCTCCCCGATGCGTCTTTAATTTCGGCATTCCTCTACTCCTCTTTTTTTGTGATCCTTCTCCTGTTTTATTTCTTTGGAGAGACAATCATGATCATGCTCCTTCCTTCCAACCTTGGCTCCTGATCAAAAACTGCCAGATCCTCCAGTCGTTGTTTCACACTCTCCATGATTTTCCGGCCTATATCCGTATAAACAATTTCCCGGCCTCGGAACATCATCGAAATTTTCACCTTGTCCTGCTGTTCCAAAAACTTTCTGATTCGCTTGATTTTCACTTCCAGGTCATGTTCTTCCGTCTTGGGACGGAATCTCACTTCCTTGACCTGGACGGTGGTTTGATGTTTTTTGGCAATCTGCTGCTTTTTACTCTGCTGGTATCTGAATTTTCCATAGTCCATGATCCGGCACACAGGCGGATCAGCATTCGGAGAAACCTCGACGACGTCAAGTCTCATCCGGGCAGCTTCTTCCAAAGCCTCCGCAAGAGAAATGATTCCCAGTTGTTTTCCCTCCGCGTCAATCACCCTTACCTGGGGGGCCTTGATCTCACGATTCACCCTTAGATCCTTAGCTATATGACACCTCCTGTCAAAAAAGTGTTGATCCTGCAGTGGAATCGGGGCCGATGACCCTCAATTCCAAGGCATCTTCATCATTTATATTGTCGGCACTGCTCTCGAACCAGATCGATGAAGGCCTCCACCGGCATGGCGTCCAGATTCCCGCCATCCCGCATGCGCGGCGTAACCGTTTCCGTCTGGACTTCCCGATCTCCGATAACCAGCATGTAAGGTATCCTCTGCAACCGCCCTTCCCGGATCTTGTATCCTAACTTTTCGTTTCGGACATCGCGCTCGACACGTACCCCCGCCTCAAGCATTTTCCGGTACACGGCTTCCGCATAGGGGATCTGGGCATCCGTTACCGTGGCGAGCACAGCCTGGACCGGTGAAAGCCACAATGGGAACGCACCAGCATAATGTTCGATCAATACGCCCATGAAACGTTCGATGGCACCAAGAATCACCCGATGCAACATAATCGGCCGATGTTTTTCTCCGTCCTTTCCCACATAGGCAAGATCAAATCGGTCGGGAAGAGTAAAATCGCACTGGATTGTAGCGCATTGCCATCTTCGTTTCAAAGCATCTTTCAGTTTAAAATCGATTTTGGGACCATAAAAAGCCCCATCCCCCTCGTTGACCTCGTACCGTATCCCCTTGTCTTTCAGAGCGCCGATCAGCGCGGATGCAGCCAACTCCCAATCGGTGTCACTGCCGATCGAATCAGCCGGTCGGGTACTGAGTTCGACCTCGTACTCAAAGCCGAAAATCCCCATAGCATAATGAACAAAATCTGTCACGGCTTTGATTTCTTCATCCAACTGTTCCGGGGTGCAGAGAATATGGGCATCATCCTGTGTAAACTGACGAGCCCGGAGCAGCCCGTGCAGCACCCCTGTCTTTTCATGCCGGTGAACGGTGCCCAGTTCAAAATAACGCAGAGGCAGATCGCGATAACTCCGGATCTTCGATTTATAGATGAGCATATGTGAAAGGCAGTTCATGGGTTTGATCCCATACAACTGTTCTTCCACTTCCGTAAAGTACATATTCTCCCGATAATGATCAAAATGGCCCGATTTTTTCCAGAGATCCACTTTCAGAATCTGCGGCCCCATGACCATATCGTACCCACGTTTCAAATGTTCCTTTCTTTCCCATTCTTCAATGATATAGCGTAAAAGCATCCCTTTAGGGTGGAAGATGATCAAGCCCGCACCGGCTTCCTCGCTGACCTGAAAGAGGTCGAGTTCTCTGCCCAAGCGGCGGTGATCCCTTTTTTTTGCCTCATCCAGGAGCTGCAGATATTCCTTGAGATCCTCCTGCGTCGTAAATCCCGTCCCATAAATCCGCTGGAGCATCTTGTTGCGTTCATCTCCGCGCCAATAGGCCCCCGCGACATTCAACAATTTGAAGGCCTTGATCATACCCGTTGTTGGAATATGGGGGCCCCTGCACAGATCGATATAATTGCCCTGACGATAGAGACTGACCTGTTCAACATCGGGCGGAAGATCCTGGATCAGTTCGATTTTATATGGTTCACTTCTCTCCCTGAATACGGCAACAGCTTCATCCCGGGACATTTCCTGCCTGATAAAGGCATGATCGGCTGCGATAATCTGATGCATCCGTTTCTCGATTGTTTCCAAATCATCCGGCGTAAAGGTCTCTTTGTATTCGAAGTCATAATAAAATCCATCCTCAATGGAAGGACCGATGCTGACCTTGGCGCCCACAAAGCTTTCCTGAACGGCCTGAGCCATGACATGAGAAATGCTGTGGCGCAGAATAGCCAAGCCTTTCTTCGACGAAGCATCAACGAAGGATACCGCCGCCGGACGGTCAAGGGGATGGTTCATATCCACCAAATTCCGATCAACCTCCGCGGCCACCGTCGTTTTCACCAAGGCGGGCTTCCAATCGCCAAGAATACGGCTTAATGTCACCCCTTCTTCATATTCAATAACGGATTGGTCCGGTAAAGTGACTTTAATCATTCCCATATACCATCTCACATACCCAAGGAATCAATATTCCTTCATGTTTTTTCTCTTCCTCTATTGTATGATGCGAGAGGACCTTAAAAAGAGAGGGCATCATCCTTGACAACAGCTGATGCCCTCATTCTGTAAACTACATTAACCCGCACATGCCTGTCAGTGATTATTAAGTGGTAGGCACGCAGGGATTTGAACCCTGGACATCCACCGCGTCAGGATGGCGCTCTCCCCCTGAGCTACGTGCCTACAAGTATCCCAGCCTTTGAAAGGAGGGCATTTCTAACAATAAAAAAACATTATGTCAAGAACAAATTGTTGATTCCAGCGGAGTTTACCCCCCTTCAGTCCTGGGCTGAAAGGGTATTGAAATAGCGCATACCCACCACGATATACCGGAGTCCGGAGACAATGGTAAAAAGGGCGGTGAGCCAGTAAAGAAAGAGGATCCAGCTGAAATCGATCGCTTCAGGCAGGCTTTTCAGAACAAGGACCAACAGCACGGTGATAATTTGGAGAGTCGTTGTTATTTTGCTGACCAGAATCGGTTTGATGTCGAAGGGAACCGACATCATGAAAAGAACAGATATGCCGACCAGAATAATGACATCCCGGCTGATCACGACCACCGTCAGCCAACCGGGGATGATTTTTTCAATGGCAAGGGTCAAAAAACAGGTTATGAGAAGCGCCTTGTCGGCAATTGGATCCAAATAAGCGCCCAGTATGGTCCTCTGGCGTAACAAGCGGGCCAAAAACCCGTCCAGGGCATCGGTGACGCCGGAAATGGAAAAAATGATCAGCGCTTTAATGTATTCCCCGTCGATAAGGAAAATGACGATGAGCGGAACCAAAAGGATCCTCAGCAGGGTCAGAAGATTAGGGATGTTCATGCGTTGGTTTACTCAGTTTTTTCCCGGTCACTCGTCATGCAGAATCCGGTTCATGGTTACAGCCGCGTAGCCCACAAGAAGTGACTGAACGGCCTTGGACGGTCAAATGAAAGCGTTCCGGCCAGGCAACGCTGAAGAACGTCCATCAGCCGACTGCATCCGGTCCCTCGGGAAAGGTTTTCATAACTTTTTTGACGATCTCACCGATGGCCGCTTCGTAATCCTGAAAAGATTTCATTTCAAGTCCCCGACGGGTAAACCCGAAGTTTCGTGTTGAGGCGTCTTGTTTAGCCTGCCATAGCGTTTCGCCGGTTTTGGTGCTCCTCATTTCAAATGACAATTCAACCCGCGTGGGGGCATACATGGGACGATATTTCGTCTTCATTTCCGTGATCCTGCAGTAAAGCACACCGTCAACACCCATCAGTTCACCCACGGTCATGGGCGGCACAGCCTCACTGGATACGGGTTTGCCCTCATAAATCCTTGCCAGTCTCTCGTCGATTATTCTGGTCGAAATTTTCGGATATCCCTTAAAAAACAGTTCGTCAATCAAACGCTGGCGCACAATCTGTCCGATCACGGGGTCCGCCACATGGTTTATCACCGGCAATACGGCGATCGATGAGGGCATGGGCTTGGTTTTTTCCGGCTTCAGCGAAAGGGGCGAAGCCTTCTTATTATGGCCGCAGGCCACCAACAGAAAACAAACTAAAAGGACGGACAAATAAAGATATTTTTTCGACATGATTCCCTCTCCAAACCACGTTGTACGCGACAGCAAAGGCGGCCCGTTCGCCACCGTCAGCGGCGAATGCTCCCCGTTATCTCATCCCCCATGACTGCCTGGACATCAAATGGTAAATCCAGCGATGTCACACAATCGGAAGGGCCCATAATAGTCAGGCGAAAGCTGACTTCCCGCCAGGCAAAGCGTGCGGGGATGACCTTCTGAACACAGGGCAAACCGCGCTTCAAGTAGTCCTGCAAGTGTACATATTCCTCATAACTGCGAACATCATGCACGGTCAGGGTGATACGCTTTTCTGATTCCGCATGTCGGGCGGTTTCAAAACCCAGGGCACGTAATCTGTCCGCCATGATCCCGACGAAGAGGGTTGCGCTGATCCTGACCTGATAGTCCGACTGTGTGTGGGATTCCGCTAAAACTCCGTATTTCTGAATATAATCATTTTTTTGTTTTGCAATATGGCGCCAGGCGTCTCCGTATCGCCCCGGTGATGATCCAGGGGGGAGAACCAAACGAATGGCCTCTTTCAATGCGTTGGCCAAGGCGTTTTCGACGGCCCTGTCCCGTGCCTGAGAAAGACTCTGCTGACCAACGATACCGACTCCTTCCGTTTCAAAGTCCACTGTTTCCATGTCCGCGTCCGCCTGGACGGAGGCCGGGGAAAATAACAATATCGTGGTTGCCAGAATCAATACCGTTATAAAAAACGATCCCTCTATTTTCCAAGAAACCCTGTTAAGCCCCATGCACTGTTTGATGTTTCTTTTCCGCTTCCTCTTCATTCCTTAACTGTGCAATTTCTTCGCGAATGATCCGTTCCGCGATGGCCGGGAAAAGTTCCCGCGCAATATTCTCCGTAACGTCTCTCAAGTGCTCTATGATCTCTTCCCTGGTCAGGGATTCCGTGGAAAGAGCCGGTCCTTCTTCGGTTACGACATCAACGAGCTCATAAACCGTCCGTCTCAGAAGGGGTTCCCCGCGATCCATAACCGTTTCTGTTTCCACCACATCCACTAGATCGAATACTTTCCTGTCCGTTTCCGGCGTAGCCCCGAATTCACCCATGGCGCCCTGTCCCTCTGTTTCTTTATTCCACCCTGTCCGCAGACCTTCCCCGTCTTTTTCTCAATCAACTTAATTATCTATTCGCCTTTTGTGTTACCATAACCGCGTTCCCAGTTCAAGATAAAATTGCCACATCGCCAGCTTTTCCCGTACGGCGACAATGGGGATGCAGGAAAGAACCACGATCAACTCCCGCCGTAGAAACGAAGCAGGGCATGGTAAACCATCTTTCTGGGAAAACCGAGATCCGCTGTAATCCGGTCAACCATGTCTCGCCGGGAGAGCCCCTGCTCTCGGGACAGGGAAACCATCATGGCCTGGATACGCGCTTCCGGATTCTCCGTTTCCGAAACCGATTTTTTCCCAGCGATAACGAGGGTGATTTCCCCCTTGATCACCCGGCCCTCAAAGGCGCAAATGACTTCAGCCACATCGCCTCTGACCACCTCCTCGTGAAGTTTGGTCAGCTCCCTGGCCACAACGACAAAGCGGTTCCCCAACCATGTCTCGATATCTTTTAAGGTATCCAACAACCGTTTCGGTGATTCGTAGAAAATTTGCGTGCGCCGATCATCGGCTATGGAAAGCAGCACGGCCTTTTTTTTCCCTTTGGTCGGCGGAAGAAATCCCTGAAAAACAAAATGATCCATCGGCAACCCGGAAACAGACAAGGCCGTAATGGCAGCAGACACACCGGGTATGGGAACGACTTCAATGCCGGCTTTGACGGCGTTATGAATCAGCGGGTAACCGGGATCTGAAATCGCCGGGGTTCCCGCGTCGGTGACACAGGCAATGTCTTGTCCCTTTTTTATTTTATCCAGCAGAAAAGGGGTTTTGCTCAACTCGTTTTGTTCGTGCAGGCTGGTCACCGGTGTCCGGATATCATAGTGTTTCAGAAGAATACGGGTCCGCCGCGTATCCTCCGCCGCGACAAGAGAGACCTCCCGAAGGATCCGGATTGCCCGCAGGGTAATATCCTCCAGATTGCCGATCGGTGTCGCCACCACATAAAGCTTGCCCGGTTTGTCCATGATATAGTCCCCGGCATCCGTAGCCCCGGTCAGGTTGTCGATCCATTCAACCCTTTGAAAACGTCATAAGTGATTACTTAATCTCATGCAGTCCCTGAAGAACCTCTGTTCGGCCAAAGTATTTCTTTTTCTCGCGCCCTTCGATCACAACCAGGGTCGGCGTGCCGTTCACTTCGTCTTCGTGGACAAAACGGCCGATTTCCGGGGGAGGGAGCTTTTCATCGACCCCTTTTACTTCAAAACCCCGTTTTTCAAGGTATGCCCGGAGCGCCCCTTCTTCCTGAATCCTTTTTTCCGCCGCCTGGAAGAGAGCCTTGCGGATTTGCAACGCCCTATCGAGGGCTTTTCCCCGCTGAACCAAAGACAGGTAGTAGGCGGTGTAAAGAGAGGTGGACCGGTGAATGGGCATATCGACGAAAGTCAGGTTGATCCGGTTTTTTCTCGCCAAGTCATAGAGAACGCTCTCCGCCGCCGGCTCCACCCCCCGGCACGGACCACAGAAATAATCCGTGTAGAGCCGGACCTTGACCTCCCCCTGTCCGAATGAGGGAAGGGCTTGTCCTCCGGACGCCACATTCAGGGGGACGCTCTGAAAAAAGGCGAGCATCACAACGAACCCCAGCACAATGGACAGTGATCCGAGTATCAGTCTTTTTTTGTTCAGGTTGACGACAAACAAAACAAGAATAATCCCTGCAAAGATCAAACAATAGGGGCAATAGTTCCTGTGGATGACCTGGTAGCCCACGAGAAAGACCTCGCAGCCCAGCGCCGCCGACAACAACAGACAAGACAGGGCCTCCTGGCGCAGCAAAAGCAGCATGGAAAACAACCCAAGAAAGATTACCCCCCATAGTTTCAGGTCAAGCCCGAGCAGGGTTCCTGCCAGGTACAGACAGGAGGTTCCGCAGAAATAATAGCGGATGATAACGGCAACGCCCAGAAGGGACAGAACAATACTGACAATCCTCCGATAATCCCGAATAAATCGTAGAAGCGTGCCATGGTTGAGCGCGTCGGCCTGACAAAAATCATTCTCCTTTTTCCCCTCCTGCATGGTTTACCCCGTGATGGTTTTTTGATTGACGTCGGGCATTTCTCAAAGGCCGCTGTTCCACCAGTCCCGTAAACGGTCCCTGATGATCTTCTCGTAACCCCTGTCCGTCGGTTTGTAAAATTTCGTCCCCAGGAGCAACTCCGGCAGATAATCCTGAGGGACCACGCCCCCCTTATAGTCATGCGCGTATTTGTAACCCCGTCCATATTCAAGATCCCGCATCAGTCCGGTCGGAGCGTTCCGAATGTGCAGGGGAACGGGTAAGCTTCCGGTTCGGGAAATGGTTTCCTGAATCTCTCCGTAAGCGGTATAAAGGGCATTGCTCTTCGGCGCCGCAGCCAGGTAAACCGCAGCCTGGGCCAGAATGAGTTCTCCTTCAGGCGAACCGATCAATTGAAAACCCTGCATGGCTGAAACCGCAAGGGCCAGCGCGTTGGGATCGGCATTTCCGATGTCTTCCGCCGCCATTCTGACCATGCGACGGGCGATAAACAAAGGATCTTCTCCAGCCGCCAGCATCCGCCCCAACCAGTACAGGGACGCATCGGGATCGCTTCCCCGAAGGCTTTTATGAAAGGCGGAAATGAGGTTGTAGTGTTCCTCGCCCGCCTTGTCGTAAAGAAAGGTTTTTCTATCCAGATGCCTGGCCGCCGTCTCGAGGGTCAGGCTGGCCATGCCATCGGAAGCGGAATCCGCCGCCAGCGTCACGGCCTCGAGGTTGTTCAGCGCCGATCGGGCATCGCCGTCACACCGGGAGAGAATGAAATCCAGCACCCCTTCCTCGATGTGAAGGGATCGGTTCCCCAGACCCCGCTCCCGATCACGCAGGGCCCTGTCCAAAATCAGCCGGAGCTCTTCATGAGAGAAGGGTTTCAGGACCATGACCCGGCACCGTGAAAGGAGAGGCGCGATGATTTCAAAGGAGGGGTTTTCCGTTGTCGCCCCAATCAATGTGATCAGGCCGTTTTCAACATGGGGCAGAAACGCATCCTGCTGGGCTTTGTTGAAGCGATGAATCTCATCGACAAAGAGGATCGTTCGCCGACCATGATAGGCAAGCTGATTTTGCGCCTCCTCGACGACGGCGCGGATCTCCTTAACACCCGACAGAACAGCCGAAAATCGTATGAAGTGCGCCTTGCTCTCACCGGCTATCAGAATCGACAGCGTTGTTTTCCCCGAACCGGGAGGTCCCCAGAAGATCATGGAAAACAGGCTGTCTTCCTCAACCGCACGTCTCAGTAAGGAGCCGTCTCCCACCAGATGGCCCTGACCGATATATTCCTGCAGGCTTCGCGGCCGCATCCGCTCCGCCAGCGGCCGTTCCTTCCCGTCTTTTCGTGTTTCCCCAACCCCTTCGAACAGGTCCATGCCTGCCTTTATTCGGCTCCTCCCTTCGCTTTGGCAATGAGGTCCATGAGGGTGGTCATCTTGTCTTTTTGGCTCCGACGGCAGAATATTGCCCATTCTTCGGATGTCAGGGTCCTCTCCAGCCAGGCGTCGACAGGGAAAATACGTCGCCAGCAGGCCACAATCTCGGCACAGGGCATTCTCCCCCCCTCCCGACGGCAATAGGAAAATGACACCTCGTGCCCCAGGCGGGGACAGTGGCATCGCAAACCGTCATAATCGTTTTCCATGGCGATACCTTTGCGAAAAAAAGCGAAACCGTCAAGGGAAACTTTCCCTGAACGAGCCTTCACCGCTCGTTTTGTCAGGGCTTCGGGAATCTCTGAATCGTCCGCAAAGCCCGTTCGATTTCCGCCTCAGGGAGTTCATAAGGCGTCAGCTGTCCCGAGAGGTATGAATCGTAAGAGGACAGGTCAATCAGGCCGTGACCACTCCAATTGAAGAGAATGACCTTTTCTTTCCCCTCCTCCCTGGCCCGCGCCGCTTCCTGAACAACAGCGGCAATGACATGGTTCGTTTCCGGAGCGGGGAGAAAACCTTCACTCCTTGCCCATTTCACTCCGGCATCGAACGTTTCCACCTGGTCGTAGGATCGCGCTTCGATAAGACCTTCCACAAGCAGATGGCTCACGATGGGCGCCATCCCGTGATAACGCAACCCCCCCGCATGAATCGGCGCCGGCACAAAATCATGTCCCAGAGTGTGCATGGCCAGTAACGGTGTCGTCTGGGCGATATCCCCGAAGTCGTAAGCAAAGGGTCCCCGGGTCAAACTTGGACAGGAGGTCGGTTCCGCCGCAACGACGGACACCTTTTTCCCATGGATTTTATCCCGTACGAAGGGAAGGGAAATCCCGGCGAAATTACTTCCACCGCCGGCACAGCCCAGGACGACATCGGGATACTCGCCTATTTTCGCCATCTGCTTTTCCGCCTCCAGACCGATGATGCTCTGATAGACCAGCACGTGGTTCAGGACACTGCCCAGTCCGTATTTCGTGTTCGGATGGGTCACGGCGTCCTCGATCGCCTCGCTGATCGCAATGCCCAGGCTACCCGGAGAATCGGGATCGTCGGAAAGGATTTTTCGCCCCGTTGCCGTCTGATCACTGGGGCTGGAGAGACACTCGGCCCCCCAGGCATTCATAAGCATACGCCGGTACGGTTTCTGGTTGTAACTGACCTTGACCATATAGACCCGGCATTGAAGACCGAACATCTGGCAGGCCATACCGAGGGCGCTGCCCCACTGGCCCGCCCCGGTTTCCGTGGCCATCCGTTTTGTGCCGAAAACCTTGTTGTAATAGGCCATGGGGATGGCCGCGTTTGGCTTGTGGGAACCGGCGGGACTCACCCCCTCGTCCTTATAATAAATTCTGACGGGCGCATCGAGGCACTTCTCGAAGTTCCTGGCGCGGCGCAGGGGCGAGGGGCGCCACAGGAGATATTTGGCCAGAACATCCTCGGGGATATCCAGCCAGCGTTCACGGGAGACTTCCTGTTCGATGATGTTCATGGGGAAAATGGGAGCCAGATCGTCCGGCCCGACGGGTTTACCCGTTGCAGGATGCAACGGCGGCCGCAGCGGCGTCGGCAGATCCGCCTGGATATTGTACCATTGCCTTGGAATCTCCTGATCCTCCAGAATCACTTTCATCTGTTCCATTGTGCTTCTCCTTTGCTTGATTATAAAAACCGTCCAGGCCGTGTTTCCCTATGGGGAAAAGAACAGGACCCAACAAAAAAGGCCATGAGTTTTCCCATGGCCTTTTTGATCTGATCGTGAGACATGGGAGAGACTTCCCCCGCCCACGGCTCATAAGTAACATCAACACACCGGCGGGCGGGCATCGTGCGCCTGCCACCACCATATTCCCTCTATTCCCATTTTCTGTATCATGGCGTCCATCTCCATCCAGCGTGCTGTCGGGTACCCTATCCCGGCAATCATGTTTCTGTCAATAGAAATCTTCTCAGATTTCCAGATCGGATAAAAACCCCTTTTTCCGTCGATACCACAAATGGGGGAAGAGCTTGTAGAAAAGCCTGGACAGGGGACTGATATATTCCTTGGTTCGTTTATCAAACTGACAAGCCTGAATAACGAGATCCTTGATATGGCGTTTCGTCCCCCCCTCATTGAAGATTTTGTAGGCACAGTCGAAAAGGGGGCTATACATGTTTTTCTTTTCCAGATATCGATGAACATTCCGGATCGTGTTGGGCCCCTCCGGGGTCCCGTCGATTTTCTGAAGGGCCTTGGCATGCGTATCCGCCGGGTTTCCGTTGAAGTTTTCGTAAAAGTACTTGCCATAGCGGTAATTTTTGCTGGCCTCAGAAGAAACGGTCACGTACATATCCCCTACTCCGGCCTGACTGTAAAAAGCCTGGAAGCTGCCGCCGAGAAGTCTGACGAGCGCACGGATTTCCACCCCCGATCGGGAGAAGATCGTTCCCGGCAGGGAATCACCCAGATTGAGGGAATCGGTCACCCCCTTGATATTGGCTACGATATTTTTCAGGGAGCCGCACGCCTCGATCCCGACCACATCGAAGTTGTAATACGAAGTCAACTCCCGACGGTTGAAGCGTATCAATTCCTCCTTGATCAGCTTCGAAACGCCTCTTTTCCCGGCCACGGTGACGCAGACGGGATTTCCCATGGCGATATCCATGTCAAAAAAGGGTCCGCCTACACAGACCAGTTCATATTTGTATTTCAGCGCGGAAAGGCTCTGTTTGATGAGCTGCGAAGGGGTGACCAACTCCATGGTCCCCTCGTTGGAGGAAAGCCCTTTTATCGGCGATATCAGGCAGGTGCCACCCGGTTTGCGCTCGATGATCGGCTTCAGGTAGTTCAAGAATTCGGTGAGGCGGTTCATCGTCAGGGACAGGAATATAAAATCATTCTCTTCGATAACCCGCTCCAGATCATTTGTCGCATAAACTTTCGGGGAAAGACGGGGCACCTTGTCGATGCTTCCGAGACGTTTCACCAGATCCTGCGTCAAATGACGAGGATTCAGATGCTCCTTATTGATCGCGAGACAGACATCCAGGTCATGATAATAAAGGGTGACACGTTTATTGTCCCGGCCGAACTTGTATGCAAAAGAGGTTCCCAAGCGTCCCGGTCCGATGATACCGATTCTGCTCGTATCCATATTCTTCGCCATCATCGCCGGAGCCACCGGGCCAATAAAGCCGTATAGAACATATCGATCAAGATTTTACCCATTGAAAGACCAACTACCCAATCCGCACGTGGCAAGGTGATCATTTCCCGTTAAAATTCAATAGATCCCCAAAAAGACGGTGGATTATAGGGAAAAGCCCAAAGTGTGTCAAACATTAATCGGGAATCTGATTACGAATTTCCGAACGCCTTGAAAAAAAGAGGTGAACCAGATGTTCGGCTCACCTCTTTTGATCTTGTCATTATCTCGATTGGCTGATCCGGGAGATGGGAGATTATTTGTTTCCGCCGCCCGCCATTTCCTGATAGCTGCCGGCAATCGTCTTCGGAGGCCAGGGGAAGAGATCCTCCACCGTCACCTTCACAACATAATTCGCCTTACGGCTGAAGTAACTCAGGGCTTCATTCATTTCGTCAAAGAGTTCACCGGAACTCAGCATTTCGGCCGTTCCCTTTACCTGGCAGCCCTCATTCTTTTCCTTATCAAAAAAATAAATGGCAATTTTGGGATTTTTCAAAAGATTCTCGCGGGTCCGGGTGGACATGATTTCCGCGAACATGAACGTTTCGTCATCAATGATGCTGAAGGTGCTTTTGGGAGACACATTCGGAGCCCCGTTTGCATCCGTTGTAGCGATAAAAGCCAGCTTGTTTGTTTCAATGAGCTCCTTTATTACCGACGACATTTTGGCCATAATTCTGTCCTCCTCGTATATTTTTTCCTTGGTTACGACCTGGTTGAATAAAATTTCCCGGGTTTCAGATCTCAGCGAATCCAGCCCGGAACGTGCAGCCAGTCCATCAAGACAAGACGGTCGCCTTCATTGACGGCCCTGTCCATCATTTCCTCGCCTATTCTGAATTTATTCAGCATAATCATGTATTTAGGATTGATTGTACCATTCTCCATAATAAACAGATCGAAGGCCGTCCCCACGTCCGGGACCTTGATTTCCTTTAACCAGTCACCCACCGTCGCACCTTCCGGGAGCACCATCTCCACATTGCTCCAGCCCAGCAACCTACGTACACCGAGTATCGCCCCAACAGTTACCTTCATAGCGTGCCCTCCTAAGTTGAAATTTTTTCTAACTTAAAACCTTGTCTTTTGCTTGTCAAGGTCAAATCAGCCAACGAAGAGAAACGGATTTTAACCCTGCACGACCTCGACAACAACGTACCTTTTTTTCCCCTTTCTTAACCGGATCCGGCCCCCTTCATCCCGATCTCCCAATCCTATCTTCTCATCGAACGCGCCGACCTGCCGGTTGTTCACATAGCCGCCTCCCTGGGAAAGCAGTCTGCGGGCTTCACTTTTCGTGGCACAAAGTCCGCTCTCAAAGAACAATTCGAATGCCGCAATCCCCTGTTCCAGTTCCGCCTCCGTTTTCCCGATGGAGGGCGGACCCGCCCCATCCCGATCCGGCTCGGTCCTGGGAAGGGTGCTCGAGGGGAAGAGATCATCCCGAACCGGCCTGACATGAAAGGTCTGCACCGCGGCCTTCCAAGCATCCAGCGCGGCCTCTTCACCATGCGTGACCTTGGTGGCCTCAAAGGCCAAAACCGTTTTGGCCATATTACGTTCCGATCCCTCGAGGGAGCAGACGGCGGATATCTCTTCCATCGGCAGGAAGGTGAACAGCCCGAGGAACCGTTCCACGTCGGCATCCTCCGTGTTGGCCCAGTACTGATAATATGCGTAAGGAGACGTCTCCCTCCCGTCCAGCCAGACCGTCCCCTTTTCCGTCTTCCCCATTTTGTGACCCGATGACGTCGTGATCAAGGGAAACGTCATGGCAAAGGCGCCCTTCCCTTTCATTCTTCTGATCAAGTCACTCCCGGCAAGCATGTTCCCCCACTGGTCATTCCCGCCCATCTGGAGCATACACCCATATTCGTCGAATAAATGAAGAAAATCATACGCCTGCAACAACATGTAGTTGAATTCGATAAAGTTAAGTCCCCGTTCCAGGCGCATACGATAGCTCTCCGCCGCCAGCATTTTGTTGACACTGAAATGACGGCCGATATCCCTGAGAAATGCGATATAATTCAACTCCGCAAGCCAGTCGGCGTTGTTCAGGAGGAGGGCTCCGCCGTCGGAGAAATCAAGGTAGTTCGAGAGCTGTTTCTGAAGACACCGGGCATTGTGGTCAATCTGTTCCCGCGTAAGAATGCGCCTCATCTCTGTTTTGCCGCTCGGGTCACCGATCAGGGCGGTCCCCCCGCCAACCAGGGCAATCGGTCTATGCCCCGCCTTCTGCATGTGAGTCAGAGACATAATGGGCAGGAGATGGCCGACGTGCAGGCTGGGCGCCGTTGGATCGAACCCGATATAGCAGGTCACCTTTGCGTTCCGTAACAGATCTTTGATCGCATCCTCATCTGTGATCTGCTCGATGAAACCCCTTTCCCTCAAGATATCGAACGCGTTTTTCAAATCAGACCTCGCTCCGTTTTTTCTTCCAGCTTCACACTTATTCTCATGATACTTCTGCTTTTTCCCGTTTCTTCGTCGACATCGAGGACCACGCCCTGCATGCGGATATCCCGTTTGGCGACGTCGAAACGGTTGGGTATCTGACTCAGAAAGCGGTCCAGGACAGCGGGGGTTTTGATGCCGATAACCGAGTCGAAAGGCCCCGTCATGCCGACATCGGTAATGTAGGCGGTTCCACCGGGAAGCACCTCGTTATCCGCCGTTTGCACGTGCGTATGGGTCCCCAAAACCGCCGTGACCTGGCCATCCAGAAACCAGCCCAGGGCCCTTTTCTCCGAGGTCGCTTCGGCGTGCATATCCACAATGACGATTCCGGCTCGGCCCTTCAATTTTTCTGTTTCTTCCTTTGCTTTTTTGAAAGGACAATCGAGGGAGCGCATGAACACCCGCCCTTCAAGATTGATGACCCCCACGGGGTCTCCCGTCACGGCGGAAAGGACCGTGCTTCCGTAACCCGGATTCATGCCCGGATAATTGGCGGGACGTAATAAGTTTTCATAATCATCTATAAAATCCATGACCTCCTTCTTGTCCCATATATGGTTTCCCGAGGTCAGGACATCGATATCGTACCGGAGCAACTCATCGACAATATCCCGGGTCACGCCAAATCCGGAAGCGGCGTTCTCACAGTTGGCAATGACGAAGTCAATATCGTGATCCTTCACCGCCTTCGGAAGAAGCTCTCTCACAGCCCGGCGTCCCGGCTTGCCCATAATGTCGCCGATAAAAAGTATTTTCATGATGACCCCCACACAGGCCGCTCCCGCCAATGCCTATTTCGCATAATCGGATACCCGTGTTTCACGAATCACGGTCACCTTGATCTGTCCCGGATACGTCAGGTCTTCCTCGATCTTTTTGATGATATCCCGACACAGCATCACCGCGTCGTTGTCGGATATCTTCTCGTTCTCCACAAGGATACGGATTTCCCTTCCCGCCTGGATCGCGAAGCATTTATCCACACCGTTGAACGATTTGGCGATGGTTTCGAGTTCCTCCAGACGCTTCACGTACGATTCCAGCATTTCCCTTCTCGCACCCGGACGCGCGGCGGACAGGGTATCGGCGGCCTGGACGAGGACACCCAGGAGCGTGTTGGTTCTACCGTCGTCATGATGGGTGGCGATCGCCTGGACAATGCGGGGGTTTTCACCAAATCGCCGCGCAAAGTCGGCGCCGATGGCCGCATGGGTTCCTTCTATTTTATGGTCCACGGCCTTGCCGATGTCATGAAGCAAGCCCGCCCGTTTGGCTTCCTTCACGTTCATCTTCATCTCCGCCGCCATCATGCCCGTCAAATAGGCGACATCGACGGAATGCTGGAGAACGTTCTGGGAAAAACTGGTCCGGTATCTAAGACTGCCCAGGAGGTATATGATTTCGGGATGGATGTCGTGAACCCCCACATCGAAGGAAGTTCGTTCACCGGTTTCACGGATGATCGTGTCCACCTCGGTTCGCACTTTTTTGACGATCTCTTCGATGCGTCCCGGGTGAATCCGGCCGTCCGTAATCAGCCGTTCAAGAGAGAGGCGAGCCACTTCACGACGGATGGGGTCAAAACTGGAAAGGACCACCGCTTCCGGGGTGTCATCCACGATGAGGTCGATCCCCGTAGCCGCTTCGATGGCCCGAATATTCCGCCCTTCCCGGCCGATGATACGTCCCTTCATTTCATCGTTCGGCAGGGTCACGACCGACACGGTATTTTCCGAAACATGATCACTCGCATATCGCTGGACGGCATAGGCAATAATTTCACGCGACTTCTTTTCCGCCGTATTCTTCGCTTCATCCTCAATTTTGCGTACAAAGGCGGCCGCATCTTTTTTGGCGTCGCTTTCAACAGCCTGAATCAGTTGTTTCTTGGCCTCCTCCGAGGAGAGTCCGGCAATTTTCTCAAGATTTTCCTTCTGCCGGCCGATCAGACGTGTCAGTTCGTCATTCTTTTCCGCCGCTTGAGCCTCTTTTCCGGCAATACCCTTTTCCCGCCCATCGAGGCTTGCCTCCCTCTGGGCAACGGCCTCTGTCTTTTTATCGAGGAGTTCTTCCCTGGAACGGAGTTTTTTCTCGAGATTTTCGAATTCCGTCTTGCTCTCCCTGGCCTCTCTTTCAAATTCCGTTTTCGACCGAAAGAGGTCTTCCTTGGCCTGAAGAACCGCTTCCTTGCGTATCGTTTCCGCCTCTTTTTTGGCTTCGTCCACAATCCGGTCAGCCAGACTTTCGGAAGACTCCAGTTTCTTTTTGGCCAGCCTTACCTGAAAGAGATAACCCAGAACCACACCGATAGCGATGGATCCCAGAATAATCAATATAATCAACCCGTTATTCAACAATATCTGTACACCTCCCTTCGGGGTTCGCCCCGGCTAAACAGGAGAATTGAAACGATATTCAGGGATGGCATGTAAAATGGTGAGGAATATTTTTGTGGGACGGCCTTGGACCGGCAAATTAATAACCCCCGCCGATGCCGTGTCAACCACCTTTTTTGAACCTTGGGACCAAGTGGGTGCCCCTTGTCTTCGCTTCAGGCTTTCCGCGATCCCTAACGGGATTCAAGCGGACATGCACACGGCAAAAACGAAAAGGCTCCCGGTTCTAAGGTGTTGGCTCAAAAAACGAATGTCAATCACGCACATCGCAGGGGAATAGCTTATTTTTGATTAATTCGGTCAATCAGATCTATCAGTTCCTGGGTCTTTTTTTCCAGTTGCTCACTAATCAGTTTGTTTTCTCCTCTTGCTTTAAACAACTCGCCTGCAATATTCAAGGCAGCTAAAACCGCTATCGCCAAGGTATTCGGATTCTGTCCCCCCTTGCTGACTTCATCTACCTTGTCGTTCACATACTGGACAACCCCTGCAACAGCCTTCTCATCCGAATCACTTAATACCGTTAACTTCTGCCCCAGTATCTCGATATGAAAGCTTCTCTTCAATAAGAAAACCCCAAGATTTATTGAGCCGCATTAATATCCTGAAGCAAATCCAAAAGCGAATCCACCTTCGACCGTATCGTGTCTTTTTCCTCGTTCAATCCCCTTATTTTGTTGTAGGTCTCCTGTAACTCCAAATCCTTGTTTTTTAATACTTCCTCTAGTCTTTCGTACTTCGTCCTCAATTCCGCATAAGCTGAAACAATATTTCTAATCTTTTCTTCAAGATCCTTGAACCCCGGTATCTCCACTGTCATTTTCCACCTCTTCCGAAGATCTGGCGCCCTCTACGACGCGGGGTTGATTATGCCCAGAGCGCCGGTAAAAGTCAAGGCATTATTTCCCTGTGCTATTTCGGCAAGTTATCGTTTTCAGACAGGTATAAATCGAAGGCTTCCCACATCCTCCCGGCGGACGTCATGACCGACGCCGCATGGCGGAAACGCGCGCCGCCGCGCAGTCCTTTCGTGTACCACAGCAGATGCTTACGGAAATTTCGGTATCCCGCCTTTTCCCCCGAATAGGCCACCTCCCGGTTCAGGTGGGTCTCGATGATCGTCCGACGTTCTTCCAGGGAGGGACGGCGGGGCGCGCCCCCCGCCGTGACGTCCATGATTTCCCGAAAGATCCAGGGGTTGCCCAAGGCACCGCGTCCCACCATACAGGCGTCGCAGCGGGACATGTTTTTCAGCCTCGCCGCGTCGGCGCCCTTGCGGATGTCTCCATTACCGATGACGGGAATGGCCAGCCTCTCCTTTACCCGCCCGATCATATGCCAGTCGGCCGCCC
>JAAYKM010000076.1 GCA_012522415.1 Deltaproteobacteria bacterium
CGAATCAGTGGCGGAGCCATGACCGCCCCGAAATCCAGGTTTCCCTGGACCAAACGAATATGACCGGAATTCCGGATCGTTACGACGCCAATGCGATGGGGGACCTCGCGAATGGCCCCTTGCGGACAAACCCGCATACATCCACCGCATCCATGACACATCTCCGGGAAGACCAGTGGTGTCGCACCAAAGGAAACGATGGCATGGTATTCACACATCCTCCCACATTCACCACAACCGTCACAAAGGGCTTCGTCAACTTGTGGAATCGGGATCGTAACCACCGTCTCTTCGGTCACCTGCCCGGGCAGGAATAAATGCGCGTTCGGTTCTTCCACATCGCAGTCGAAAAGCCCGATTTCAAAACCGCACGCCCTGGCCAGGTTCAGTGCGATTGTTGTCTTTCCGGTTCCCCCCTTACCGGATGCAATGGCAAGGATCATTCGGTACCCCCCTTGCTTGATCCCGGCATGCTCGGGCAACGGGTCATCCACTCGTGAGAGAGGCCCGCCGATTCATGCCGTGTGTAAATTGGTTTAAAAACGCTTACTTTTCACGGGCATAAGGCCAGGCCATGATGCCCCCTTCCATGACCCGGACGTTTTTCCAGCCGTTGGCTTCCAGAACCAAGGCCGCCTCGTACCCCCGCAACGATATTTTACAATAACAGATTATTTCCGTATTCTTGTCCGTGGGCAGTTCGTCCAGTCGCCTGCGTAATGCCCCCAGGGGGATCAATCTTTCCCCGATACCCAGGCGCATGGCCTCAAATTCCACGGCATCCCGAATATCCAGAATAAAAGGAGGCGTTTCCGCGTCCAGTTTTTCCTTCACTTCCCTGGCGCTGATTCCCCTCATACGATTTTTTGTCTTGTTTTGCATGATATGTGCCGTGGCAATGAAATGATCGATGGCCAGGGAAAACGGCGGGGCGTACGGCAAGTCCGCGTTTATGATATCTTCCAGACAAAGTTTGCCCGAAATCGCCATGGCCCACTGGGCGATCTGTTTGGCCACATCCCCCGGTCCGATGCACTGTGCCCCCAATAGGCGGCCGCTTTCCTTTTCCACGACGAGCTTGGTGACGAGAAGCTTCCCGTTCATGAACATGGGTTTGTCGGGACTTGAATTGATCACGGTGACGATGTCGAATCCGGCCTTGCGTGCCGAACGCTCGGTCAGACCGGTTACCCCCGCGGCGTATTCAAAGATCTTACAAATTCCTGTCTGAATCGTGCCGGGGAACTTGACCGTGTTTCCGAGGACCGCATTCTCTCCGGCGATGCGGCCTTCGAGATTGGCCAGATCGCCAAAGGGCGCGTGTACGTTTTCACCCGTAATCCGGTTGGTGATTTCAATACAATCGCCGGCGGCATAGATATGCGGGTCCGATGTCTGCATGTACTCGTTGACCTTGATACCCCCTGTTTCGCCGAGATCCAGCCCGGCGTCGGCTGCCAATTTGGCATTCGGCCGCACGCCGACCGCCACAACCGCCAATTCACAGGGCAATTCCGTTCCATTGGAGAGCTTCACGCCTGCGAGTTTGCCTTGCTCCCCTAGAAAAGCCGCCACGGCGTAGTTTGTAATCACATCAACCGCATTATCCCGCACATGATTTTCCACCAGCTTCGCCATTTCCCAATCAAGGAACGTAAGGAGTTGGGGCATCATTTCGATTACGGTGATATTGATTCCGGCAAGCTGCAGGGCCTCGCAGGTTTCGATGCCGATCAGCCCGCCTCCGATGACCACCGCCTTTGTGATTTTTTTCTCGTCCCTGATTTTTCGCAGGTAATCCGCATCTTGAATCCTCTGAAGTGTTGTGATGCCCTCCAAGTCGTTGCCCGGAACAGGCGGCATGTTGGGTACGGCGCCCGTCGCCAGAATTAACGAATCGTAAGGCAGTTCATCTGTTTCACCCGTACGGAGGTTCCGGCAGGTCACCTTTTTGTTCAGACGATCGATGGAAATCGCCTCGGTTTCAACTCGCGCCTGTATTTTCTTGGCATTCATGTAGAAAATCGGGTCGCGCACCATTCCGGTAGGCGTACACAGCAGCATGTTCCTGTCGTCAAAAAACCCCCCGATGTAATAGGGGTAGCCGCAGGAAGCCATCGAGAGATCCGCTTCCTTTTGCACAATGATCACTTCCGCCTGTTCATCGAGACGCCTTGCTTTGGCCGCCGCCTTCGGTCCGGCGGCCGAACCTCCGATTACAATGATTCTACGCACGAAAGCTCCCTCCTTCGGTTGTTAGTTTTTCATCTATTGTATGGCCGGAAAGTTTCCGTCGCATCACATGCGGACACGGCCATGTGGCCGCTCCTTTATGTCCAGTGTCCTCCCACGTCGGGAGCGCCGGCTTTCGGGAGCGACCCCTTCCGGTACTGTTTCAGCGCCTCCGTGACGGTTTCAGCATCCGAATGGTAAATTTCGATCCCAGCCGCGTCAAGGACACGAAAAGCTTTCGGGCCGCAATGTCCGGTTACCAGGATCTTCACTCCCGCTCTTGCGATGGCCTCCGCGGATTGGATGCCTGCTCCCTGTGATGCGTTTACGTTTTGCCGATTGTCTATGACTTCAAATGAATCGCTTTCCAGATCATAGATCAAAAATTTCGGCGCCCGGCCGAATCGACTGTCCAATGGGGCGTCCAGAGCATCCCCCGAGGTTGTAAAGGCAATCTTCATTGTTGTGTTCCTTTCATCAAACTGACGTCTTTTAATACACGTCAGGCAAAATATCCATTATTCAGAAGGCCGGGTTCCCAATATGGGACGGGAACCCGGCCTGTGAAAGCAGAAGCTTTCAAAAGACAAAGACTATCCGGACGTTATGTCCTGTTTCATATTACGGGTTCTTTGCGGCGTCGATTTCGTCGAGCCGCTTCCTGACCCGATCCAATTCCGACTGCATAAGATCGGCCTGGGCCTTGAGCGTCTGTTTTTCCACTTCCGGATCGGCTTGCGGATAAGGCGCCCAACTGCCGTATGGTGCCCCATAATCACCAAATCGCATCCATCCGGGACGGCCCGTCGCAGCAAAGCCCAGTCGCCGCCCACATCCGCCGCCGCCAAATCCGCGGCCACGGCCATACCATCCTCCGGTGTGGCCTGGTCCCATCATATTGGCATACCCCGGACGGTCATATCCGGCACAAAATCCCAGACCACGACCGGTCATCGCTCCCGCCCCCGTGGGGCCGGTTCTATTTCCTCTTGGCATGATACATCCTCCTTTCTTAATTGTTAACCGTTCTTTCACGTATCATATTGACCCCGCAATCAGGGCATCTGCGCTGAAAGCATGGCATACCCTGTTCGTGCGGTTCTTTTTTGCCGCATTGGGGACATACGCAGAAACCTCCCGAACCCGCAGCAAACATTCCACCGGCACGGCCGGCTCTCTGACCGCCGCGTCCCCGTCCGCCACCCTGTCCCATGCCGCCGCCTCTTCTTCCATTCATGATATTTCCCTCCCTGTAAAAACCCTGCCTGCCTGACAAGCGTCGATGACCTCGTCCAAAGCAGCCGGGCATGACAAAATCGTCACTCCTGAGTCCTGTCGTCATCCAGGCGTGAATGACTTCCCGCAGGTCTCCGGTAATGAAAGAAATCACCTGGATGCCGTTCGCAACAATAATTTCACGCAAAGATCGGGTGATTGCCCCGCAAACCAAAACGGCTACTTCCAGTTCGATCAGATGAAACGCCTTCTGTACCGGAAATTCGCCATCCAGACATTTTTCGGTTTCTCTCACGATCTCCCCGGACTCCACCTCGACAAGTCGGATCTTGCGGGTCGTATCGAAAACCGGTGCGATGCGATCCTCCCAGACGGCGAATGCTGCTTTTCTCATTTCACGCCCCAAATGCGCTTTTCTTGATTTCTATTTGAGCATAAATCATGCCAATAAGCAAGTCACGCCATGTTCGCTCTTAACATACCATTATTACAGGGATATTTTAATTGAGGCCAGGAAGGGGGCGGATATATCATAGCGCTGTTGCTACGATATATCCGGGCTATCGGCGCGTATGCGCTATGATTTGCGGGCGGAGCGCCCGTCCCGTTCAGGGAGGGGTATGCCCGCTTTCTTCATTCTTCGCAGGAGGGTCGTTTTGTGGATACCCAGTTCTTTTGCCGCCTTCTCCCGATTGTATTGATTCTTCTCCAATGCATTGCGAATCAGTTGCACCTCGAGCATGGTACGCGCTTGTTTAAAATCCTGAGTCTGAGCCGTTTCCGGATAGGACGCCGTGAGTTCTTTCGGGAGGTGCCTCGTGTCAATCAACCCATCCCGGCATAGAATGAAGGAACTTTCGATCACATTTTCCAGTTCCCTGATGTTACCCGGCCATTCATGAGCCATGAGCAAAGAAAGGGCTTCAGTGGTGATGCCGGAAACCGTCTTTTGCTGCAGCCGGTTGAAGTGTTCGACGAACTGTTCTATCAGGATCGGAATATCCTCCTTGCGTTGCCGAAGGGGAGGAAGGTCAACCGATACGACATTAATGCGGTAATACAGGTCCTCCCTGAACTTATTCTGACGCATCTGTTCCGGCAGATCCCTGTTGGTCGCCACGATTACCCGGATGTCCGCTGTTTCGGAACGCGTTGCCCCCAGCGGTTCGAAAGACCTTTCCTGAAGAACCCGAAGCAACTTTACCTGGATAGCCAAACTGATTTCGCCTATTTCGTCCAGAAAAAGGGTGCCGCCGCCGGCCAGGGCAAATCGTCCCGGCTTGTCTCTGTTTGCTCCGGTGAAGGCGCCCGCCTTGTAGCCGAAAAGTTCCGATTCGAGGAGGCTGTCGGGTAAGGCGCCGCAATTGACCGCAACGAAGGGTCCGTCTCGACGCGGACTCAAATCATGAATGGTTCTGGCCACAAGCTCTTTGCCCGTGCCGGTTTCACCGAGAACCAGTACGGTGCTTTCACTGGCGGCAATGGGCGGCAATACCTTAAAAATCCTCTGCATCTCAGGACTTCTGCTCACCAGATCGCCCAGACGAAAGCGGTTTCCCAATTCCAGACGGAGTGCCACCACTTCGGACAAATCCCGGAAGGTTTCCGCCCCGCCAATTACCTGTCCCTGGTTGTCCCTGAGTACGGCCGTAGAAATACTGATGGGGATGCGGTTTCCCTCCGAGTCAATGATATAGCCCGATTTTCCGATGATGGGGCGGCCCGTTTTCAGGGTTTTCTGAAGTGCGCAATCGGCCCCGCACATGCTGGAGCGAAACACATCGGAACACCTGCGTCCGATGGCTTCCGTACGCGGCACACCCGTTATCTCCTCCGCCGCACGGTTGAACGACGTGATGTGCCAGTTCTTGTCGACTGTAAAAACTCCGTCCGAGATACTCTCCAGGATTGCCTCGGTTGGGGTAACCAAGGTATCGACGGATTTGTCGTTTTTCATTTAGGCAATCTTTCAAAAAATATTCTCAAAGGCGGTTCGCGGCGTCGGGTATGTTCATGGATGACCGGTGTTCATGAGAGGCCTGCAAAAATCATCCGATGACTTCGGCCCACTTTGTTCAGTTGCCCGCCCAGTCTTCGGGGAGAAGGTAATCCCCCCCGACCGGTTTCTCTTGACCTATCCAGTCGCAGGCCTCACGAAGTGTCGCAAAATAATGATATTTTCTGAAGATCCTTTCAGCCTCCGGTGCGGCCAAAAAGGAAAGAAAACGCTCCGCCGCCGGCCTGTTGTCCGTGTAGTGTAAAAGCGCGGCGTTGCCCACGCCGATTCGCTGAATGTCGGTTGGCGCAAGCTTTATGGTATCGATCTTCTCCGGAAACCATTTGTCCAAGTAACTGAAACCGATCACCGCGTCAACCTGCCTCAAAACAAGGAGTGCCGCCAGTTTGTTAAAGTCCTCGCCATAGGTGACGATATTTTTTCTGAACTGCTTCCTTTCCTGCGGCGTCAGCGACTTGTCCGCGATTTCCGCCGCCAGGATGCCTACATAGACCGTTTCGGGATTCCCGATGGCAATTCTGAGGCCCGGTCTGGCCATATCTTGGAGGCTCCTTATCCTTTTGGGATTGCCTTTCTGGACATTGATGGACGGCACGAAGTAACCCGTTTCCCGGATCGTTCCCGGCACAAGATGCCCCTGCTTTGCCGCCTTCTTCATGATGTCGGGGGACGGGGCGACGAAGATGTCGCCCCGCCTGCTGAGCGATATCTGGGACAGGAGGGTTCCGACTCCCGCGTAACTGACGTTGACCTCCAGGCCGGTTTGTTGCGTGAAGGCCGTGACGATTTCATCCATGGGCATCCTGAAGGCCGCGCCGCACAGAATCAGCGGTTTATCCGCCGCACGGCTCAGACCCGTCGTCGCCGCCAGCAAAACACATATCATGAGCGCCATGAATCCGAATTTATTTTGCATGCTGAATGTCCTCCAAACGATGAATGAAAGTTTCTTGTTGCTCAATGGCCAAAGGGACAGTATCGGTCCAGCCCGCACAAGGCGGCGACCCCTGCCACCGTGACACCGAAAAAAATCACCGGTTTCCTGTTCAAAAAATGGACGATGGTATCGTTGGTGGCCGTCGAGCCCGTGGCGAGAATCACGTCACACCATGCAATGACCTCCTGCGTCGCCGAAGGGGCATCCACAATAACGCCCGCCCTCCTGTGGCCGATATTGTCCTCGTCCAGGTCAACGATGCGCAGGGGGAACGACTGAACGAGACTTGCCGCCATCGCGGGCTGATAGCCGATCAGGGCAATTTTGGGATTCTCGTAACGTTCCTGGATGTAGGCGGTCAATTGTTTCGCACAAAGCCCGGGTTCTTGATCGCGGCAATGAATGGTTCCCTCAACGCGTTTTTCGTGGCGCATGACTGCGTTGAGGGTTGCGATAAAAATAGCACGCTGGAAATTATCCGCCAAATCCAGGGACAGAACATCCCGCAGAGAACCTCTGAAGTTTCCAGGCATATCTGTAAAGGCCTGTCCCTTGGCGCCCTGGAAGTCGGCCTCCATCATGAACTCTTTCCCTCGCATGAGGGGGTAATCATCCCGTTCCGGCTCACCTATTGCCTCTTTGACGGTCAGGGTTCTCGCGGAAAGTACGGAAATGGTTTCATCTGAAATTGCCTTCTCATCGATAAGCTTTGCAAATCTGTCTTTCAGATCCTGATAAAATGGCATGGAACAAACCCTCCTGGAAGCATTTATTTTTGTTTGTTGATTTCCGATGATCACACAATATCTGATGGGGGAAACCCACCACGCGAAGCACCCCCGTGACAACGACCCTATCAATCAGACCCGGAAAAGGTAAATTTCGTGCCGCTCATGTTCAGGAGAAACGCCTCCGGCATGGTTTCCTCTATCCACAGGGACGCTTTTCTTCCCGTACAATGACAGGGGATGACATAACGGGGAGCGCATTGTCGCAGCGCTTCCAAAAGCGGCTCCAGTTGTTTTTTCGTCTTCCCCGTCAGATGGAATCCGCCTATAACGGCAAAAACGCGGCTCTCACCCGTGATCTTGCGGGCCTGCTGGATCGTGTTGATGATGCCGGCATGGGCGCACCCGGTGACAATCACCAGCCCTTTTCCCCTGAGTAGCAAGGCCAAAGAGGAATCATCCAAAAAATCATCTTCTTTATTCCAGCCGTTTTCCCGGTAATATGCATGCCTTTCATTTTGTTCAAAGTCGGTGCTGCGAGGGATCTCACCCAGAAACAGGGCGTCGCCTTGTAGTATCCGGCATGGTTTCCGGTTTTCCCAGAGCTCAAAACCGGCCTTTTCGAGATACGGCCTCGTCAGTTGGGGCATGCGGTATATGATACCCTTGCTTATGCTATGCCGGCCGGTTCTGAATGCCTCCGGGTGTACCACCAGGGGCAGTCGGCTGTGTCCCGTTGCTTTGGCCAGCGCTCGCAAACCGCCCCAGTGATCGGCATGACCGTGGGAAAGGACAAAACAGTCGACTTTCTTCAAGTCAAGGCCAAGGCTTCGCGCGTTCTGGGCAGCACCGGCAGGGGAGAACCCGCCGTCGAAAATCAGGGTTCCGCGTTCACCACATCGCTGGGTCCGGATGAGCAGGGAGAAACCATGTTCAGCGAGCAGGGGCCGCTTTGTTCCCCCATCAGCCGGATACCCTCCACGGGTTACCACCTCGTCATTGTTCATAACCGTCAGGTCGGTATAGTTATCCATCAAGGTGTGAAGTTCAATTTGATCAAGGGGGCGCAATGCAATGGGACCCATGCGTTTCCTCCAAAATGACGATACGCCGTCAGAATCCTCTTGTCGTACAGGTTATCGCCTGTTGCCTGGACTTGACGGAACCGATGACGCGGGGACTCCTTTCATTCCATGATGCCATGGGTAATCCCCGGTTACCCAAGAGATCACCTCCATGAAAGCTAACAAAAAATATGCCGAACTTGTCGGGGAATCCTTTTTCAAAAACACTTTATAATATCAAAGAATTGGCATGATATCGATTAAAAGGGTTTTGCCCGGTGGTTCCGAGTATGGCACACTTGAATCCTTGTATTTCAAAAAAGTCGCAATAATGCAATGATTTCCGTTCCGGTATAAAAAGGGGGTGCCCGGTAAACCGGGCACCCCCTTGGGGTTTGATGGTTGAGTGGGTTGATGGCCCTATTTAATTCCCTTTTCCTTGATCGCCTTCAGGATCTTCTCCGGCGTTGCCGGTACATCAAGCGACATAACGCCGATGGCATTCCGGATGGCATTGAGAACAGCCCCCGGAGGATTGGCCAGAGCCCCTTCACCTGCACTCTTGGCGCCGTAGGGTCCGAACGGATCCGGCTCCTCCACCAGAATGTTTTTGAATTTCGGCATGTCACAGGGGCCGGGCATCTTGTAGTCCGTGAAATTGCTGTTCAGACACAGACCGTTCTTATCGTAGTAAATTTCCTCCATCAAGGCATGACCGATACCCTGTTGCACGGCCCCCTCGTTCTGCCCTTCACAGGAGGGCGGATGGATGGCGCGGCCGATGTCGTAGGCCATGATGCTCTCCAGCGTTTCCACTGCGCCCGTCTCAATGTCCACTTCCACCTCCATGAAGCAGGCCGCCAGGGGCGGTGAATGGTGAGGTGGGAAATGGCTGGCATATCCCTGAATCTGCCCGGGGGTGCCGACGGTTTTGCCCGTTGCCGGATCTATAAAGTTATAAACACCCAGAGACGTGATGGTTTTGACGTCGATGGACTTATCGGGACTACCCTTGACGAAGATCTTCTTGTCCTTCATATCGAGGTCGTCGACATTGGCTTCCAACTGGATTGCCGCCCTCTCGAAAAGCTGCTTTTTCACATCCTCGCAGGCCGCCTTGACGGCCCCGCCGCCGACATACAGGGTCCGGCTGGCGTGTGCGCCGATGTCAAATCCTGCGGCGTCCGAGTCGCCCACCAGCATGTGGATTTCATCCAACCCGAATCCCAGCGTTTCCGCCGCGATCTGCTTCAGGGAAGTGTGGGCCCCCGTTCCAAGGTCGGAACAGGACGTGATGACCTCCGCCGTCGCGTCCTCGTTCAGCTTGACCGTGCAGGTCGTATGCTCCAGGAGCATGGGGAAGGCGCCGCTGGTGTGGTTCATAACGGATACGCCGATACCACGCCGTTTGGTGCCGGTCTGGTTGGCGTACTTGGCCCGTTTTTCCTTCCAGCCGATTGCCTCGGCACCTTGCTGCAGGCACTGAACGAGGGCAGCGGAAGGATATTTGAAGCCCAGGATCCAGGTGTCGTCGCCGATACCCTTCGCCCATTTTATCCGCCATTCCACGGGATCCAGACCGAGTTTAGCGCACATGTCGTCGATGGTCTGTTCCATGGCAATGTTGGTCTGTGGGTTTCCGTAGGCCCGGTAAGCGCCGGAGGGGGCCACGTTCGTGTAGTAGGCTTTGGACTTGAAGCTGAGGGCGCCGAACTTGTACATACCGACGAGCCAAGCACCCATCGTGAACTGTACACCCGAAGCGTGGGTATAGTAGGCGCCCCTGTCGGCGAGCCAGTTCGCTTGGCATGAAACAGGGGTCCCGTCATTTTTGAAGCCCATCTTCATCCGGTAGTTTCCGGGATGGCGGCTCTCCGAGGCGATCCAGTCCTCCTCACGCAGGTACTCCACCTTGACGTGTCTGCCCGGGACGGCCATCGCCATGGCGCAGGCTTCCGGTTCGCCGATCAGGCCCAGACGGCCGCCGAATCCACCGCCGACCGTGGTCTGATTGATCTTGACTCTGCTCATGGGGAGCTCGAACAGGCGGGCAATCTTCGCGTGCACGCATTTGGGCATCTGTGTCGATGTCCAGCAGTTGATCCGGCCCTGGTCGTCATAATAGCCTACATACGCATGAGGCTCCATCTGGCACTGCTTGCACTTCGGTGTATAGAAGGAGTTCTCGATGACAAGGTCGGCGTTCTTCATTTCCGCCTCGGCATCGCCCCAGCCGTAGCTGTTGTTCGGGAACATCTCCGCCGGCAACTCGAACGCTTTGTTACCCGCTTTCAGGGGTGTGAACTGAAACGCGTCGGGTTGCATCGCTTCCGCTGCCGTCAGATACACCGGCAGGGGTTCGTATTCGACGACGATTTTTTCTGCCGCTCTTTCCGCCTGCTCCTCCGTTCTGGCGATGATCCCGGCAATGGCATCGCCCTGGTGCTTGACGTGATCCGTAAACAGGACCTGGTCTTCAATGTCGCCCAGCAGCTTTCCCGCCGCCTCCGGCACCATTATATCCAGAACGCCCGTGTTGTAGCCCTTTTGTGTTACATCTTTCGGTCCCAGCGCTTTCACCACCCCAGGCATCCGTGCCGCTTCCGATAAATCCAGTTTCGTCACTTTCGCATGTGCATATTTCATACACCGGACAATCTTGCCGTACAGCATACCCGGAAAATACAGGTCCGCCGCGTACTGCGCCCGGCCCGTAACTTTTGCCTTGGCGTCAATCTTGGGGATTCTTTTCCCAATAACAGCAAATTCGCTCATGAATATCCTCCTTTTCGTCCCTTAATCATGTGGAGGCCATAACTTCGCTGGCCTTCTGGATCGCCTCTACAATCTTCACGTATCCCGTACAACGGCAGATGTTCCCCTCCAGTTCGCGGCGGATTTCCTCTTCCGTCGGCTTCGGGTTCTTTGCCAGAATGGTCACCGATTTCATGACCATCCCGGGCGTGCAATAACCGCACTGGATCGCGTGCTGGTTGACAAACGCCTCCTGAACCGGATTCAGTTTCCCATCTTTTTCCAGACCCGCCACCGTCGTGATGTTCGCGCCGTCCATCGTCGCAGCGAGAGTCAGACAGGACAAGATGCTCTTCTTCCCGTCTAAAATTACCGTGCAGGCCCCGCATTCGCCCGTTCCGCAGCCGTACTTCGTTTCCGGCATCTTCAGATCATCCCTGAGCACCTGAAGGAGGGTACGATTCACCGCGACGTTCAGGCTATGCGCTACTCCATTGACATTTATCGTTATGGAACGTGTTTTCATCTTCTTCTCCTTATCATCTTGGTTAGTCAATTCAGCCTATGCAAGGGCCTTCTCGATGGTCCGCTTCATCAGCACACCAGATACCTCCTTGCGGTACCAGGCAGACGAACGCACGTCGTCAATCGGTGTCACTTCCGCCTTCACTGCTTCCATCATGTCCTTCAAGACGGCGTCCGTGATTTCCTTACCTTTGATGATCTCTTCGGCCTTCTTCATTCTTATCAGCGTCGGGGCCACGCAACCCATCGCCAGACGGGCGCTCTGACAGACATTGCCCGCCATATCCAGGCTTACCGCGGCATTCAGTTTCGACAGGTCCTGGTCCGATCGGGTCAACCGTTTGAACGCCGACTTGCCCACCTTCGCGGGAATTTTGAACTCGACCGCAAACTCGAAAGCCTGCCGCGCCGTCTGACGATAGCCTATCCAGAAATTATCGATATTCACTTCCCGCCTGCCTGCCGCACCCTGCAGGACCACCGTCCCTCCCAGTGCAAGTACGGCAACGCAGCAGTCACCCGCCGGTGATGCCCGCATGATATTGCCCACCATCGTCGCCTTGTTACGCGTCTGGGGCGTTCCGTTCACGCAGGCCGACTGCCACAGCGCCGGATATTCTGTTCTTACTATGTCGCTGTCCACGATCTCGGCCAGTTTAGCCATTGCGCCGATGCGCAGGCCATCCGTGGGATCGTAGATCAGATAATCCAACCCCGGGACTTCGTCCAAGGTCATGACATAATCCGTTTTCTGTCCCGCCTTCATCAGTACCAAAAGATCGGTACCGCCAGCCATGACCGCTGCCTTGGATTCATATTTGCCCAGCATTTCCACCGCTTCGGGAACGCTCTGGGGTACCAGTAGATCAAATTCTGGCAAAATACGACTGCTCATACATTAACCTCCTTATGGTATTTTAGCCATGCTAAATCAGTTAGTTCGATGATTGTACAGAACGTGGGCAGAGCCCTGTC
>JAAYKM010000077.1 GCA_012522415.1 Deltaproteobacteria bacterium
ACCATGGGGTTGGGGCTGACCCAACCCGCACCTTTCCGGGCGAGTGTCAACGCCCGTTTCATGTAAAATTCATCGGACAAGGGATTGGCCTCCCTGAAATTCAATATTGTCATGCTGTATAAATTAGGGTAATTTAATTCAACATTTTGGCAAACATTAAAAGCTGTTTCCGTATAACCCTGTCCACGCCCTTGCCAGCGTGATGACTCAATCCTCAGGGTGGTGCAACATGTTCAATATGGGAGGCACAGGTAAGGAACCATTGGAACCATATGGGTGTTGCCACAGGCCGGTGGATCCGATAGGCGACATGTTTTCTGCTGCTCGTGTTCCTCCCGGACCCGATCCCGCCTGGTATCGTCGTGGCCCATCCACCCGGGGAGATTCCCTTGAACCTTGAGTTATGATACGCATGCTAAAATCCTCAAGGTGAAGATTTCGCATGCCTCCTCCGCGCCGAGGTTCCACTATACTTGCAGCGTCGCCGTTATAAAAAACAGGCATACCATAGGGAATGGTGCTTATCGAAACGGGTTCGGGAATGAATTTACTTATGATTACGCCGTTGAAGCCTTACCGGGAAACATTGCAATATGTATGGGACCTCCACGGCGAGTTCGATCATTCATCCCATGTATGATCCGTAATTTCACGGTGTGCTTCCCCGCGGGAATCCTTGTTGCGGGTTTTCCGCAAACCCGCGTGGAGAATAAAAGGGTCATGGGCCCGTTTCATCGCCATACGGTCCATCTTGTGCTCATTCTAACCTTGGTTTCTATCGTGACAGCGCCGATGACCACTGGAATCATCCTCGGCATTTGAAATAAATTCGGCCCGGCGGGCAACGCAGGGAAACACAAATCCATAGAAAGGAGGATAAAGTGATGAAAATCTTGATCGTTTTTTATTCCGCTTACGGGCATGTCTATCGAATGGCCGAAGCGGTTGCAAAGGGGGCAAAAGAGGTGGCGGGAGCACAAATTTCTCTCCGGCGCGTGCCGGAAACCCTGTCGGATGAATTGTTGAAAGCGATCGGATGCTTCGACGTACAAAAAACGTTTGCCCATGTGCCAGTCTGCGCCGTGGAGGAACTGGCTGTTGCCGACGCGATCATTTTCGGTGTTCCGACCCGTTTCGGCAACATGTGTGGTCAGATGCGTCAGTTTTTGGATGGAACAGGCGGACTCTGGGCGAAAGGGGCCTTGGTGGGCAAGGTAGGAAGTGTTTTTACGAGTTCGGGGACGCAGCATGGCGGGCAGGAATCAACCATTCTCAGTTTTCACACGACGCTTTTGCATCATGGAATGATTATTGTGGGCCTGCCCTATACATTTGACGAACAAACCCAGACGGATATCGTTGCGGGGTGCTCGCCTTACGGGGCCTCAACGATTGCCGGCAACACGGGAGAACGCGTGCCCAACGAGCAGGAATTGGCAGGCGCACGCTTTCAAGGGAGGCATGTAGCGACCATAACCGCCAAACTTTTTGGATGATGGCGCTGCATCCGCTTTTTGGATGGATGTCTTAAACGAATCATACATTCAAAGTCATGGGAACCGACGGTCAATGTTTCTTCCCACAACACGGAAAGAACTGAAGGCGTGGGGCTGGGAAGCGGTGGATGTAATTCTGGTGACGGGCGATGCCTATATCGACAGCCCCTTCGTCGGCGTCGCCGTTATCGCAAGGATTCTCCTTATGGCGGGTTATCGGGTGGGCGTCATCGCTCAACCCGATATCCGTACGCCCGGGGAGATAAACCGTCTGGGGAAACCTCTCCTTTTCTGGGGTGTTACGGGAGGCTGTCTGGATTCGATGGTCGCCAATTACACGGCGACAAAGAAAAAACGGAACCGCGATGACCTCACCCCCGGCGGTCGAAATACCCGACGGCCGGACCGAGCACTCATTACCTACAGCAATTTAATTCGTTCGCTACCCGGGGAACGTGTCCCAATTGTTCTGGGAGGCATTGAAGCCAGCCTCCGGCGGATAGCCCACTACGACTATTGGGCCGACCGGCTCCGTCGGGCCATTTTGTGCGACGCGCCGGCGGATTATCTGCTCTACGGGATGGCCGATAAAAGCATTCTCCACTTTGCCGCCGCATTGAAATCGGGGAAATATCCCGGAAATATTCGGGGTCTCTGCTATCTGTCCCGGGAGAAGAGGTCGGATTATTTGGAACTGCCATCCTTTGACAAGGTGTCTGCTGACGACAGGATTTTCACGCGAATGTTCCGGCTTTTCTATGAGCACAGCGATCCGATTACGGCCAGGGGCCTCTGCCAAAAGCAGGACGGCCGCTATCTGATCCAGAACCCACCGGCCTTACCCCTGACGCAGGCGGAGCTGGATATGGTTCACAGCCTTCCCTTCACTCACGATGTTCATCCGTTTTACGGAAGGCAGGGACAGGTCAAGGCGCTGGAGACGATTCGATTTTCCATCCCGACCCATCGAGGCTGTTACGGTGAGTGCAGTTTCTGTTCCATTGCCGTGCATCAGGGACGGACAATACAGTGGCGGAGTGAGGCGTCCATCCTGGAGGAGGCGAAGCGCTTGGCCGCCCACCCGCGGTTCAAAGGCTACATTCAGGATGTTGGCGGCCCGACGGCGAACATGTATGGCTTTGAATGCACAAGAAAACTGAAGCAGGGTGCCTGTAGAGAGAAGCGCTGTATTTATCCGCGGGTATGTCATCGGTTGCCCGTCAATCATAACCGCCACATGACTGTCTTGAGAAAACTGAGACGGATACCCGGTGTGAAAAAGGTTTTTGTTGCTTCCGGTCTTCGATACGATCTGCTTCTGCATGACCGGAAAAACGGCCCGGTCTATCTTGAAGAACTCATCCGCCATCATATATCGGGGCAGATGAAGGTGGCTCCGGAGCATATGGAGAATCATATTCTGGATCTGATGAAGAAACCGGCGGCCGGACAATTGCTCGACTTCAAAAATCTCTTTGAACGCCTGAGCTGCGGCCGGAAAAAACAGTATTTGACCTACTATTTTATTGCCGCCCATCCGGGATGCCGCGAAAGAGACATGGACGTTTTGCGGAATCTCGTAGACAGAGAGCTTGGAATCCACCCGGAACAGGTCCAAATATTCACCCCCCTGCCTTCGACCTACGCAAGTGTCATGTATTACACGAATAAGGATCCCTTTACAGGCAGGGAGATCTTTGTGGAAAAAACCATATCCGGAAAAGAAAGGCAAAAGGCGCGTCTGGTTCGCAAAGGAAGGTTTGGATTTGCGAAGGGGTAACGGACCCTGTTGACATGCCCGGCCCAACGGAACGATGGTCTTTCGGACATGCCCTTTGTCCGGTGATATTGTCCTGTACAATTCCGGACCTCATGCCCATATTAAAAAAACCTGAAATCTGGCTGTTCATGGCGGCGTCATGCGGCGGTTTCAGTTGTTTGGTTAAGGGAATCGATCCATCATGAGATCGGAAAGGAACAAAACCAAAAGAGGAGGGTGTCATGAAAAAAATAATCGTTCGCGGCATGTCCTGTGAGCATTGTGTCAAAGCGGTGACCAAGGCTTTGAACAGCGTTGCGGGTGTGACGGATGTCCAAGTGGATTTGGCGACAGGGCAGGCGACTTTTGAAGAAACGGTGCCCGTCGATATGACGGCCGTTGAAGCAGCCGTGCGAAAGGCAGGCTATGACGTCGTCGAATAAAGCGGTCATTCATGTCGGGGGACTTCATTGCGCTTCCTGCGTCAGTCGGCTTGAAGAGGGACTGGCCGGACAGGCGGGTGTTCAGGATGTCTCCGTCAATTTGGCCACCGAGAAGGCGACGGTTGTCTTTGATCCGGCCTTGACCGATTCGACCCGCCTCGCCCAGGCGGTGAGCGAGATCGGTTATGATGTATTGAAGGTTGAGGAACATGCTCGCGAAGGCCTGCAAAAAATCCCCGTATCCATAGGGGGCATGACCTGTGCCGCATGTGTCCGGCGAGTCGAGCAGGCAATTGAGGCGGTGCCGGGTGTTCAGGGAGTGAGTGTAAACCTGGCTACGGCGAGAGCGTTTCTGACGTATGATCCCAGGGATTGGGGTGGTCTGGAGGCTGTCAGGCAGGTTGTCAGCGATGCTGGGTATGAGTATTTGGGTGTTCCGGATGAAATCGGGGATGATCCGATTTTACGGGCACGGGAAGAGGAAATACGGGATTTGAAGACGAGGGTTTTTGTCGGGGCGTTTTTGAGCATCGTTATTTTCCTGGGCTCCATGCAGCACTGGTTCCCCTTCCTGGACGCGATTCCCAGAAGCGTGATGCTCTATTCGCTTATGGTTCTGACGACACCGGTTGTGTTCTGGGTGGGCGAACGCTTTCTGGTCGGCGCCTACAAGGCGGCTCGCCAGAAAACGGCTGATATGAACACGCTTGTGGCTGTCGGTGCTCTGTCGGCCTACCTCTATTCAGTTGCGGCGACCCTGTTCCCCGGGTTTTTCTCCCGGGCCGATCTTTTGCCGCATGTCTATTTCGATGGGGCCGCCATGATCGTTACCCTGATTCTCCTCGGTCGTCTTCTGGAGGCCAAGGCGAAAGGAAGGACATCACAGGCAATCCGGAAACTCATGGATTTGAGGCCCAAATATGCCTGGGTGATCAGTGATGGCAATCAAAAAGAAGTCCCCGTAGAGAAATTGGTTGAAGGTGACCTGATCCTGATCCGTCCCGGAGAAAAAATTCCCACGGACGGGGTTGTGGTCACGGGAGAATCCTCCATCGATGAATCGATGTTGACCGGGGAAAGCGTGCCCGTAGAAAAGAGCGTTGGGAGTAAAGTTTTTGCTGCAACCATAAACAAATCCGGAAGTTTTCAATTCCGCGCCACAGGAGTCGGTGCCGACACGGTTCTCGGGCAAATCATCCACCTCGTTCAGGAAGCGCAAGGTTCCAAGGCTCCGGTACAACGGCTGGCGGACCGGATTGCATCCATTTTTGTCCCGGTCGTCTTTGGTATCGGCTTGGTCACCTTTCTCGTTTGGTATTTTCTGGTTCCGGAAGCCTCATTCAACCGGGCACTCCTGAATTTTGTTTCCGTTCTCGTGATCGCCTGTCCTTGCGCCCTGGGTTTGGCGACACCGACGGCGGTGATGGTCGGAACCGGGATCGGGGCGGAACGGGGTATTCTGATCAAGGGTGGTGAAACGCTGGAAATGGCGCACCGGTTGACAACGGTGGTGTTCGACAAAACGGGGACACTGACCCGGGGCGAACCTCTGGTCAAGGAAATCCTGACCGCGGAGGATGTCACGGCGGAGGAGGTTTTGCAGATAGCCCTGTCTGTGGAATCCGTATCGGAACACCCCCTGCCCCAGGCTATCATCAGCGCGGGAAAGAATCGGGGCTTGACGCCGCAGGTTCTGGACTCCTTCGAGGCTATCTCTGGGAAAGGGGCGAAAGCCGTCATCGACGGAAAAACCTGTCTGGTGGGGAATCTCCGGTTGATGGAGGAAATGAATGTTGCGACGCAGGGGTTGAACGAACAGGCTCTTGTCAGGGCGGAACGGGGTGAAACCTGCGTATTCGTCGCCGTCGAAAACAGGATCAAGGGGATGGTTTCTTTTGCCGATCAGCCGCGGGATTCGGCCTTGGGCGCCATCAGATCTCTTGAGCGGATGGGGCTCGAGATCATGATGATTACCGGAGACCACCTCGCCACCGCCCAGGCGGTGAGCAGATCCCTTGCCATCAACCGCGTGCTGGCCGATGTTCTGCCGGGCGACAAGGCCAAAGCGATTAAGGATCTTCAGGAGCGGGGGCAGGTGGTGGCCATGGTGGGGGATGGGATCAACGATGCGCCGGCCCTGGCGGCGGCCGATATCGGTATCGCCCTGGGGGCCGGAACGGATGTCGCAATGGAGGCGGGTGATATAACGCTGATTCGTGACGATCTCAACCTGGTTCCATCGGCGATCCGTTTGTCCCTGAACACCCTGAGGGTTATCCGCCAGAACCTCTTCTGGGCGTTTATTTATAATATACTCGGCATTCCAATCGCGGCGGGTGTGCTTTATCCTTTTTTCGGCGTGCTGCTCAATCCCAAATTTGCCGCTGCGGCCATGGCCTTGAGTTCCGTTTCCGTGGTGACCAATTCTCTGAGATTGAGGCGGCTTCCCGTCTGAAAAAAGCTTTCCCTAGACTTACGGGGGGTGAAAAATTACATTGCTTTTACAATTGGGATTTGTTTTCAACTGTGCTGCATCATGAAAAAAAGATTTATGAATGAAATCAGATAAGGAGGCATGCGATGGGTGACAATCGGTTGGAAGCGTTGAAACGCGCGTTGCAAATGGAGGAGGACGGAAAGAAATTTTATGAAAAATGCCACCGGGAGACCAAAAATGAAACGGGCAAATGGATGTTTGAGTTTTTGATCAAAGCGGAGGAATCCCACATTGAAAGATTCAAAGAATTGTACAAAGCCCTGGAGGCGTCGGGGAAATGGCCGGAAAAAATTGTTTCCGAACCCCGGGACGTGCCTGCAAACATTTTTGCCGAAGCATTGAGCCGGAGCAAAGAAAAGGAACAGGGTACGGCTGATGATATCAAGGCGATCAAGACCGCGGCGGAGCTTGAGGAAGACGGGATTAAGTACTACCAGTCGCTCGCAGCGGGGGCAACGGACCCCATGGAAAAAAAGTTTTACATGCTTCTGGTGAATGAGGAAACGGAGCACTTTTTGAGCCTCATGGATTCCCTTGCCTTCCTGGAATTCCCGGAATTTTATTATCATCAGAAGGAGATGACGAGAGGACACTGGTAAAAACCAGAGATCGACAAATGCCACACTGTGTTTTGCGGCGCCCATGGCCATTGGCCATGGGCGTCTCGCCGTTTTGTGACCGGGTGTCCCGCCTTCTCGATGAATACCGCACTTAACGGATTGTGATTGCCGGATTTATTGGGGTTATGGTATAGCTAAAGAGCTGGTCGTTGCCGGCATATGATCGAGGCAGGCGGAAACCAAAAGGAGATCCCCCTATGTTTGATACGGCCATCACCCAAATGTTTGGCGTGAAGTATCCCGTTGTATGCGGAGCCATGATGTGGTTGTGCAAGCCTAAGTTCTGTGCTGCGATATCCAACGCGGGCGGCATGGGGAATCTGACCGCGGGGAATTATTCGACGGCGGAGGAATTTCGCAGTGCTATCCACACAACACGCAAACTGACGGATAAGCCGTTTATGGTCAACATCACCTTTGTGCCGTCCTTCCGTGAGTATTATCGCCTTCCTTCGCTTCGGGTTACAACAGTCCAGCATGATGAGTTTATCCGGGTTTGCATTGAAGAGCAGGTCGCGGGAATCGAGTTTTCCGGGATGCCTCTCGATATCGCGTCGGGAATGAAAACCGTCGAGATGTTGAAGAAGGCGAATGTCAGGATATTCCACAAGGTCGGATCGGTACGCCACGCCCTGCATGCCCAGAAGGTGGGGTATGATGGGGTGTACGCTGTGGGTTTTGAAGGGGGGGGACATCCTCAAAAAGATGATGTGACCACCATGCTCCTGACACCCAGAGTGGTCGATACCGTCGATTTACCCGTGATTACGGCAGGCGGTATCGCCGATGGGCGTTCCATGGCGGCGGCCATGGTGCTGGGAGCCCAAGGGGTCATGATGGCCACCCGTTTCATTGCCACCCGGGAATGTGAGGTTCACGACAACATCAAGCACGAGCTGCTGCGAAGAGGGGAATCCGAAACGACCATTTTCGGCCGCACGGTCGGCTTTCAGGGGAGAGCCTTGCGCTGCAAGCTGATCCAGGATATCCTTGATGTGGAGGAACGTCATGGTGGGCTGCGCGAACTCATTCCCCTTCTTTCCGGTCAGAAAATCAAACAGGCTTGGGATGGCGGTGATGTGGATCGAGCGCCTCTGATGATCGGTCAGTCCGTCGGCTTGATCGAGGATATTCCTTCCTGCCGGGAGTTGCTGGATCGGATGGTCGGGAAAGCGGTGCACTGTGTGGAGCGGCTTGGAAGCATGATCCAGGCCTGATGATGTCTGGGATCTGTTGTGTTGCATGGCCGGATCATCGGATGATTTTCGAGGAATTGGGCCGCCGATCAAGGAGAAATTGCAGGATAATCTACCATGCTTGTTGATTCACATGCCCACCTGGAGTTGGAAGACTTTGACGAAGACCGCGAACAGGTGATTGAACGGGCGCGCCAGGCCGGACTGGCGTTTATTGTTACGGTCGGCATCAACCTGCCCGATTGCCTCCGAGCCGTTGAAATCGCGGAACAATACGACATGGTCTATGCCGCGGTCGGCATCCATCCGCACAATGTGAAAGAAATCCGTTCCGATACCTATGACCTGCTGGCTGAACTTGCCCGAAGGGAAAAGGTTGTGGCGTATGGGGAAATCGGCCTCGATTTTTTTCGCAACCACTCTCCCCGGGAGACGCAGATCCGGTGTTTTGGAGAGCAACTGGAATTGGCCCAGAGCTTGGATATGCCGGTGATCATTCACGACCGTCAGGCCCACCGGGAAACCCTGGAGATGTTGAAGGAATGGAAAGGTCGCAGACGCGGTATTATTCACTGTTTTTCTGGTGATTACGATATGGCCCGCCAATGCCTTGATCTGGGATTCTACATTTCAATACCCGGTACAGTCACGTACCCAAAGGCGGAGGAAATACGTGACGTGGTGAGGCGGGTCCCCCTGGACACGCTTTTGATTGAAACAGATGCGCCCTTCCTGGCACCCCATAAATATCGGGGCAAGCGGAATGAGCCGGCTTATATCACCTGGGCGGCGGAGAAGATTGCCGAAACCAAGGAGGTTCCTCTGATCGACGTGGAGCAGGCTACAACGAAGAATGCCCTGGATGTTTTTGCTTTACATGAACATGTCGCTGTGTTAGGTCTCCCCGTGAATCGGGTTCTCTGAACGATTTTATTGTCATGTTTTAAAAGGGGTGCCGGCTTGGCTGAGATGATACCCTTAGAACCTGATCTGGATAGTACCAGCGTAGGGAGTGGCAAAAAACATTGATCTGTTGGGATGCAGGCCATGTTCCGATTATCGGGGGGTGGCCTTTTTTATTGATTGGGCGAGCCGGGGGAGTCGGGCATGATTCGTAGGAGCGCACCGGGATTGGGAGCCGGGGAAAGTATTGTCTTCATTGTTTCCGGAGGTCCCCTGGAGGATCTTCTTTACCTTCGTCGCAGGCTCCGGGAGGCAAACCCGGCGGAAGTGGTCTGTGCGGATGGAGGGGCCCGTCATATGCTGGCTCTGGGTATGACCCCGCAAACGGTGATCGGAGACATGGATTCTCTGTCGGCGGCACAGTTTGAGGATCTTCAGGCAAAGGGATGCCGGGTTCTGAAACACCCGGCACGCAAGGATGAAACGGATACGGAACTTGCTCTTCACTATGCCATGGCGCTAAAGCCCGATGAAATTGAAATCCACGGCGCCTTGGGCGGAAGAATCGACCACACCCTGGCGAATATTTCCCTCCTGGTGTGTGCGGCCCGGGCGGGTGTCAGAACGCGAATTGTCGATGCGACGATGGAGATGTTCGTCATTTCAGAAGCATGTGAAATGCGGGGACGTTCGGGCGAGATCGTTTCCCTGTTTCCCATGACAACGGAAGTGAGGGGACTCACGCTGAAAGGATTTGAATATCCCCTGGAGGAGGCAAGCATGGAACTTGGGAAACCGTATGGGATCAGCAACCGTATGCTTCATGGTCGGGGAACGGTTACCCTTTCTTCCGGCTATCTGCTTATAGTCAGGACATATGGGCGGGAGGAGGAAAACGGATGAGGGAAACGGGTTCGATGCCTGCCAGGGTACTGACGATCGCCGGGTCCGATTCCGGCGGCGGGGCCGGAATTCAGGCCGACCTTAAAACCATAACGGTTCTGGGTGGATTCGGGATGAGCGTCATAACCGCTCTGACTGCTCAGAACACGATGGGGGTGCACGGCATTTTCGATACACCGCCTGAATTTGTGGCCGCCCAGTTTGATGCGGTGATGTCCGATATCGGAGCGGATGCCGCCAAAACGGGCATGCTGGCGCGACAGGACATTCTGGAAGTCGTGATTGAGAAAATTCAAGCCTATGGGCTGGAAAAACTCGTGGTGGACCCGGTCATGGTGGCCAAAGGCGGAACCCATTTGGTCCGGGAAGATATCCTGGCTTACTTGAAGGCGGCGCTGATTCCCCTTGCTTTTGTGATTACTCCGAACATCCCCGAGGCAGAAGTGCTGACCGGAATGACCATCAAAACGCCCACCGACATGAAAGAGGCTGCCCGACGGATTTTTGATATGGGGTCCCGATGTGTAATCGTTAAGGGCGGTCATCTGGAAGGAGCCGCTCTGGATGTTTTCTTCGATGGGAACAATATTCATGAGTTTACGACGCAACGGATTGAAACGCCGAACACTCACGGTACGGGATGCACCTTTTCAGCGGCCCTGGCAACGGGAATTGCTCAGGGGAAAACCCTCCTGGAGGCTGTTGCGCAGGCAAAGGATTATATTACGGAAGCCATCCGATATGCTTTTCCCCTTGGGGCGGGGCACGGGCCGACGAATCATCTGGCACCTATCGTAAAAAAAGGGGGACCATGCTGATTCCAAGTAAAATGGTATCCTGCAGGGATGGTTTTTGTGCCATCGTATACAAAAAGATGCATCATACGGATCTGAGATCTGTCGGAGGAGCTTTATGACACAGTTAGATATGGCACGGAAGGGAATTGTTTCGGATGAAATGAAGTGTTGTGCTGATAAGGAAAAGGTCAGTCCCGAATTTATCCGTAAAGGCGTTGAAGAAGGGTCGATCGTGGTCGTCAAAAACCGGAAGCACCCGGCGTGTGAGCCCGTCGCCATCGGCCGCGGGTTGAGAACCAAAGTCAACGCCAATATCGGCACATCGCAGGACCGTCATGACATGGATTGGGAGCTGGAGAAAGTTCGGGTTTGTGTTGAAGCCGGTGCAGATGCGGTGATGGATTTATCAACGGGAGGGGATATTCGCGGCATTCGTCAGGCCGTGATGGCGGCCTCACCCCTGATAGTGGGAACGGTGCCTGTTTATCAGGCCGCTGCTGATACCCTGGCTGACGGGAGATCCATCGTCGAGATGAACGGGGAGGATCTTTTCCGGGCGATTGAAGAGCATGGCGAAGATGGTGTTGATTTTATTACGGTTCATTGTGGTGTGACGAAAAGAAGCATCGCATGTATTACCCAGGAAGGGCGCCTCCTGGGCATTGTCAGCCGGGGGGGCTCGATTCTGGCCCGATGGATTGATTACAACGATCAGGAAAACCCGCTCTACGCGGAATATGACCGGCTTCTGGATATTGCGTACCGCTATGACATGGTCCTGAGTCTTGGAGACGGTTTGCGCCCCGGCTGTATTGCCGACGCGACGGATCGGGGCCAGGTGCAGGAACTCCTGTTGCTGGGAGAACTGACCGGGAAGGCCCGCGAACGAGGGGTTCAGGTAATGATAGAGGGGCCGGGTCATGTGCCGATCAAGCAGATTGAGGCGAATATCCTTTTGCAGAAGAGGCTCTGCAACGGGGCGCCTTTTTATGTTCTGGGGCCCTTGCCGACCGATGTCGCTCCTGGTTACGACCACATCACGGCAGCCATCGGAGGGGCTATTGCGGGATCCGCCGGGGCGGACTTTCTCTGTTATGTGACGCCCTCGGAACATCTGCGTCTTCCCAATTTGGATGATGTCCGGGAAGGGATCATGGCTTCCAGGTTGGCCGCCCATATCGCCGATCTGGCCAAGGATTTTCCCGGCGCCTTTGAACGGGACGCCCAGATGGCCCGCTACCGTAAGGAATTCAACTGGCAGGGCCAGATCGACCTCTCGATCGACCCGGCTCGGAGTGCGGCATGGCTGGAAAAAAGCGAGACCGCCAGGGAAGAGGGATGCACGATGTGTGGTGAATTGTGCGCCATCAAGCTGGGTAAAAAAGAAAGCCACAGGATGTTCTAAGGGGTAATGAGGCGGCCCGGGTCATCGTTGGTCTTTTCACCATCACCGGTTTGGTATATTTCGTCAATCTGGTCATGAAGAAGAGGTGAAGCAGGGCGGCGGCCTTCTGAGGGGACGGATGTCCAATCATCAGCTATCTTTACGGGAAACGGCTGCGGGGATTGTCCGGCGCTTGAAAACAGCCGGTTATGAAGGCTACTTTGTTGGAGGCTGTGTTCGGGACCTGCTGCTGGGAGCGGAGCCCGAAGATTTCGATATTGTCACGTCCGCCCGGCCTGAAGCGGTGCAGAGTCTGTTTCCGAAGACGGTGCCGGTGGGTTTGGCTTTCGGCATCATTCAGGTGATAGAGGGGGGGCATGCCTTCGAGGTGGCGACTTATCGAAGGGAAGGACGCTACGAAGACGGGCGCCGACCCTCCCTGGTCAGCTTCGGCAGCGCCGAGGAAGATGTGCAACGACGGGATTTTACCGTTAACGGCCTCCTCATGGATCCCGATACAGGGGAGGTCAGGGACTTTGTCGGCGGCAGGCAGGACATAGAGAGACGCCTTATACGCTCCATAGGTCCCCCGGAAAAGCGGTTTGCGGAGGATCATCTCCGCATGCTCCGGGCAGTCCGTTTTACAGCCAACCTCGATTTTCAACTGGATCCCGATACTCTTTCCGCCATACGAGCTCAGGCCGTGGCTATCGGCCGGATCAGTGCCGAGCGTGTGCGGGATGAACTGAACAGGTTGCTCACCCGGGGTCATCCCCGGCGGGGGATGGAACTTCTCGCGCAATCAGGCCTCCTTGAGGAAATCATGCCGGAAGTGGCCGCCATGGAGGGGGTCATGCAGTCGCAACAGTATCATCCGGAGGGGGATGTCTGGTCGCATGTTCTGCGCATGCTGGATTTTTTCCCCTACGGATTGACTGAGGAAAAAAGGCGGCGACTGGTTTGGGCGGTTTTGCTTCACGATGTCGGCAAGCCCCGAGTTCGCACCAGGGATGAGCGCGGCGTTCATTTTTATGGGCATGTCCGGAGAAGTGGGGAAATTGCGCAATCGATCATGAATCGCCTGAGATTTTCCGCCGCGGACATCGACTCCGTTCTTGCCCTGATTTCCCAACACATGGTATTCATGACTGTCCGGGATATGCGGCCCCATCGTTTGAAACGTTTTCTCCGCATGCCGGAATTTGATCTGCACCTGGAACTTCACAGGCTGGACTGTCTGGGAAGTTGCGGAACCCTTGACACCTACAGGTTTTGCGAAGAGCAGCGGGAGGCGCTATCCAGTACGGAACTGCATCCCCCCCGTTTGCTTTCAGGGCATGATCTGCAGGCGATGGGATTTCGGCCCGGACCTCTGTTCAAGGAAATTCTCAGGGCCCTGGAAACGGCCCAACTGGAAGAGAAGGTAAAGACAGAAGAGGAAGCTCGGCGGATGGTGCTTGATCGCTGGCAGCCACGTTAAGAGAGAAAAAATGAAGGGTTCGCTGTGTCAAGCCGTGTTCCTGCGGGGAACGGCTTTACTTTTCATCGCCATGCTGATAGCGTGTGCGGGTAGAGGTCCGGTTCCGGAGAGACCCGTGGTGACGAAAACTCACCGGGAACTGCCCCGGGTGGCTTACACGATCCAGGTGGGGGCTTTCGCCAATGTGGAAAATGCGGCCCGGCTGGCCGATGCACTGCGCCGCCGCGGGCTGAACGCCATCTATTATGTCGCCCATCAGGATCTTTATAAGGTTCGTTTCGGTAATTACCACACCCGGGATTTGGCAAGGCAGAAGGCGGAGGCGCTTCGGGAAGCCGGAGTCATCGAGGAATTTTATATTGTCAGTCCGGATGCCTATGCGGTTGCCCGACAGAAACGGTACGGGACGTCTTATTTAAGAACGGAGATTGTCAAAACAGCCGAAACATTCATCGGGGTCCCCTACCTTTGGGGGGGTGTTTCACCGGACACCGGCTTTGATTGCAGCGGCCTCGCGATGACGGTTTACCAGTTGAACGGTTTGGAACTGCCCCGACATTCCACCCATCAGTACGAGAGCGGCACGGCGGTCGCACGGGAGGCGCTTCAACCGGGCGACCTGATTTTTTTCCATACCCGCGGGAGCGGTAAAATCTCTCATGTGGGTATCTTTGTGGGTGGAGACGAATTCATCCACGCCGCCGGTACAGGCAAGGCCATCCGCCGGGATTCATTATCCAGTATGTACTATCGAGCCCGTTATGTGGGAGGAAGAAGCTATCTTTGATCACGAGGATGGGCGGGAACAGGAAGTATATGATTCTTTTGGTGAAAAATAGCTGAATGGATGCCCAATTCTCCCGGAAATCATGTGAAAACGGTGAAATCAGATGGCAGAAGTTTTAATTGTCGACGACAACGAAACGACCGTTGACGTCCTGAAGAAAATTATCCAGAAAATGGGGCATAACGTAAGCACCGCCCTGACCTTGAACAAGGGGCTTTACTTGGCCACGATCAAAGAGTTTGATGTGGTGATGCTTGATGTTCGACTTCCCGATGGAAATGGGATCGCCTCTCTGCCTGAATTCCAGGGTGCTCCGTCGGCGCCGGAGGTTATCATTATGACGGGTTATGGAGACGCGGACGGCGCCGAACTGGCGATTCGAAGCGGTGCATGGGATTATATCGAAAAGCCGGCGTCATTGCCGATGATGACCCTGCCGATTATCCGTGCGTTGCAATATCGAGAAACGAAGAAACAGAAGGCCAACCTGAAATCCCTGAAACGGGAAGGCATCGTTGGGAAAAGTCCTCAGTTGGATGCCTGCCTCGATTTTGTGGCCAAAGCCTCCATTTCAGACGCCAATGTTCTGCTGAAAGGGGAGGGGGGAACGGGGAAGGAGCTGATTGCCAGGGCGATTCATGACAACAGTGTCCGCTCTGGCAAAAATCTGGTCATTGCGGACTGTGCGTCGTTGCCGGTGACTCTGCTCGAGGGCATTCTGTTCGGAGATGTCAGGGGCGCCTGCAACTTGGATGATGAAACCAGAACGGGTTTATTTCAGCAGGCCGACCGAGGTACGATTTTGGTCAAAAACATTGAGGAAATTTCATTTGGGCTTCAGAAAACCCTGCTGAAGGTTCTTGAAGAACGCCATGTCCGCCCCGTAGGTTGTCGTCAGGAAATCAAGAGCGACTTCCGTTTGTTGGTTTCCACAAAAGGGGAATTCGAGGAAATGATCAATGCAGGCACATTCCGTGGAGATCTGTACGAGAAGCTGCAGACCCTGACACTGGAGATCCCTCCCCTGCGGGAACGTCGGGAAGACATCCTGGAAATTGCACTTTTTCATTCCACAAAAATCTGCAAACGTTATGGTATGGGTGTAAAAGGTTTCGCGCCCGATTTCGTCGATGTCCTGATGGCCTATAACTGGCCCGGAAACATCAGGGAATTGATCCACTCCCTGGAAATGGCCCATAATGCAGGGCTGGACAGCCCGACTCTTTTTGGTCAGCATCTACCCCTTTATGTCAGGGTCAGTGTGAAGCGACTGATGATTCAAAGCAGTAAAACCGGAGATTCCTCCGTCAGGCAGCACGAGAAGGACTTTCCCAGTTACAAAGAGATGCGAACACAAACGATCGACAAGGCAGAGCGCCAGTACGTGATTAATCTTCTGTCATTCGCCAAGAACAGTATCAAAAAGGCCTGTGACATTTCAGGCATGTCTCGACCGCGTCTGTACGAACTGATGAAAAAACATCAAATCGACCGTCACAACGTCACTGATGAAATACCATAATGACGAAGGCGACGCCCATGAAAGTCATCCTCTACATATCTAAGGATTATCCAGAGGGTCATAAACTGCAATCTGTCATAGAGAAGATCATTCCAAAACACCTTCTGGTCGTGTTCAATATGGTATCCGCTTTGTCACAAGGGCTCCGTGGTCCTCTGTCCGACACCATACTGGTTCTTTGCCCTTCGTGCACAGAGGAGGTGAGGGCTCTGGCGGCTTTGAGGAAATTGATCCGCGATGTCCGTTCGATCCTGATTCTTCCGGATGAAGAGGCAGACACGGTTGCCATGGGACACCGTTTTCATCCCCGTTTTTTGACCAAGCCGACGCCTGGTTTCAAGGATGTCCTCAAAGTACTGGGAAGAATGTTGCATGTAAAAAGTTGAGCAACCGCTCTGCATGGCCTCTTTTTGTCCCCTTAAAAATGATCCTGAAGTGTGAACCGAGTCATTCCGATAAACCACTCGAGCTTGCAACAAGCTCTACATAAGAACCAGGTTATGGAGAAATCAAACATATCAAGAAGGGAAAGGAGGGGAAAAATGGGCAACGATATCACTCTGGTCGATCAAGCGCTTCGGGCGATGGCCGTCAGGGAGGGGAAATACCTGACTTTTTCTCTGGACGCTGAAGAGTACGGCATCGAGATTCTTAAAGTCAAAGAAATTGTCGGCATGATGAATATAACCCGAATTCCTCAGGCTCCCGCATACATCAAGGGGGTCGTCAATCTGCGTGGTAAGGTCATTCCCGTTGTGGATCTTCGGCTGAAGTTCGGACTTGACGCCATGGATTACACGGAGCGAACCTGCATCATTGTGGTTGAGATCCTGGCCGGGGACAAAAATATGGCTGTTGGCGTCATCGTTGATTCGGTTTCGGAGGTCATCAATATTCGAGGAAACGATATCCAAGAGACACCTGCTTTTGGCGGCCATGTGAATACGGACTACATTTTAGGTATGGCCAAGACGAACGGAGGGGTCAAAATTCTTCTCGATATTGACCGGATCCTGTCGAGTGCGGAGATCACGGTGCTGGAACAAATCATTTAACCGACCTGCGCATGGATCATCTCATCTTGCCGGGGACCTCGTGATAACAATCAACTGACAGGGTTGCAGAGTCCGTAGTTGGCCATGTGCAGTTTTGCTGATTGACCGGGTTGGAATGGGGGACCCCGATCCGTTTCGGGAATAATATTCCCCGATCAAAACGGCTGAATCTCTCTTGCATTCCGAGGAAGTATTGCCCCTGGAAAATTTGGGAATTCGGGATGCCCCAGGACCTTTGTACCTTTGTTCGACAGATTTCCCTTGAGCTCTCATAGGAGCGTCGGTTGAAAAACGCGTTTGCAGAAGGGAACGGGGCGGGTACCGAGGGTTAAACGATGAAATAGGCCATCCGAGTTGAGACCTTCTGCATCAGATTGTTCAACAGAGTGGTGTCCATTCCCGGCTGGTAGCGTGTGGCCGATGGATCACCGCAGTTGAGACTGCCCATGACGGCACCGTTGAATGCCAGGGGGCAGATGGCGAAAGATTTGATGAAATACTTTGTATTGCCCGGTAAAAGACGGTAGAAGGGCGTCACGTTTTCATTGGCAAGTACGGGCGTCGTGGCCTGGCCGATAATTTCACGGAATGATTGGCCACCGAGCAAATTCAATCGTTCCGCAAGGTATGCGGATAGAAGCAGTTCCTTCCTCAAGTATGCGGTTGTGGGTTCATCAATCAGGGTCATCCAGACGAAAGGAATGTTAAATTCCTGTCCCATTTCTTGCAGGAGCTTTTCACAGAGCTCCGTTACGTTGTCGCAGGAAAACAGGACCGCTTGTATCTTTTGAAATTTTCTCAGCAATTCTTCGTTGACTTTCTGTACATTCCAAGTGTCGGACATAATCTTCAAACCTCCTGTTTCTTAAAGGAATTCAGCAATCAACACGGTGTGATCCGACGGCTTTTCCGCCCTTCGCGGTTCCAGATCGATGAAACATGACCGGGAGTTATCGGCGAGTGTCCCCGTCGCCAGGATGTGATCGATACGCCAGCCCAGTCCCCGTTCCAGTGTTTGAGGGACCCGGTAATCGAAGAACGTGTACTGCCCGGGTTCGTCGGGATGATGCCTGCGGAAAACATCGGTAAATCCCCAGGCTCGGACATTCGCATAGGCCGCCCAGACATCCGGGTTAAAACAGACATGGCCCAGAAGGCGCTTCGGGTCATAGACATCGATCGCTTCAGGGGCGACATTCAAATCCCCGCACCAGATCAGGGGATCCTGGGGAACCCAATGCGTCTGAATGAAGGTTTTCAGCCGTTCAAACCAGCGAAGCTTATAAAGAAATTGTTCTGAGTTGCGATCACGTCCCTGGGGAATATAGGTGTTGAGAATGTGGATCTCCCCAACTTTCAAGGCAATCAGGCGGTCCTCGTCGGGGGGACCGTCGTCATCCAGACCGTGGAGGATTTGACTCGGCTTTTCCCGGGTGACGATGGCGACGCCGTTATACCGCTTGCCTCCCCGGAATGTAACGTGATACCCCGAATTGATGAAATCAGAGAGGGGAAACTTCGCATCTTCCACCTTGGTTTCCTGCATGCAGAGTACGTCGGGCTGATGAGTGCCAAGCCAGGGGAGAACGATGTGCAGTCTGGAACGGATTGAATTGACGTTAAACGTGGCAATATTAAAAGTCTTCATGAGGTCGATCCCCTGTATCTTTCAGTGAATGATATTTCAATCTGTGGTCCCGCCATAATCACCCTTTCCGGATATAAGATCAATTCTTATTCGATTCAGTGCCTTTTCATATTCTGCTTCCAGGTATGACCGGTCCGTTTCCGTGGCAATAAAATCCCAGGGCAGGAACTCGGAACGTTGTTTCTGCCGGTATACGAAGAAGTCGGTGTTCATTGACGACGCCTTCAATGCCTGGGACCAGTTTCCTTCCAGTCGGTGGACGAGAAAGAGCAGTTGGCCGACCCGACGGTCTCCCAGGGATAGAAGAGCCTGAATATAGTTCCATTTGGGAAGACCGCGAAGTACGCGAACACCGGGTTCATCCTTCAGTTCGCGAATGATGCGCTTGACCCGTCGATTTACCACCTGGATATCCTCCAGGGGATGCCACTGGAAGGGCGTCTGTGGTTTGGGGATGAACTGGTTGATGCTCAGGGTCAGACGGCGGAAAGTTTTTTTCCCCTCTGTGTGAGCCAGGGTTTCATGTCGTATCCGCTTGACCAGGCGCACCAGGGCGTCGATATCGTCGTCTGTTTCTGTGGGGAGACCGATCAAAAAATACAGCCGGAGGTTCAGGACGTTCTCGTCAATCAGGATTTTCAGTGCATTAAAAATTTGCCGATCTGAAATGTTTTTGCGGATAACATGCCGCAGCCGCTCCGATCCCGTTTCGGGGGCCAGGGCTACGGTATCGATTTTTGCCTCCCGAATCAGAGCGGCGATTTCGGGTGTGATACGATCAACGCGGAATGAACTGAGGGAGAGGCCTCCTCCCTCCTCCATGACCGCTCGACAGATCGCCTCCAGATCCGGATGATCCGAAATGGCCGTTCCCAGAAGGCCGATACGTTTCCCCTGCATCACCCCCTGTTGCAGAGAAGGCTTGAGCATGGAAAGATGACGGTACCGGAAAGGACGATAAACGAAACCTGCGGCGCAGAACCGGCATCCCCTGTGGCATCCCCGGCTGATTTCCGTAATAAACATGTTGCCAAAATCCGTTTTGTCCGTTGCCAGGACCTGGTCGGTGCAAAAGGAGTTGATGTCCGGCGCCCATCTTCTCCGGATCTTTACGGGAAACACCTCTGCCTTGGGCCGGACATCCAGGATGGTTTCGTTTTCCGTGTAGCGTACATTATAAAAGCGGGGAGAATAAACCCCCTCGACGGTTTGCTGGACAATTTTCAGTCGTTCATCCTTCGTCATTCCCACAGATTTTTTCATTTCCGTAAAGAACTCCGGGATGAGGCCCTCCCCTTCGCCAATCAGAAAGATGTCCACAAAGGCAGCCAGGGGTTCGGGGTTCAGGGTTACGGAAATGCCTCCGGCCAGACACAGGGGGTCGCTTTCGGTGCGTTCCTCTGTTTTCAGCGGGATTCTGCCGAGTTCAAGAATTTTGAGGATGTTGGGGTAATCGTTCTCAAAAGGAATGGAAAAGGCGATGAAATCGAAATCACTCAGAGGTTTCTGTGATTCCATGCTGAACAGAGGCAGGGTGCGCTTTCGGATGTGCGCCTCATCCTCAGGGGAGGGGAGAAAGGCACGCTCGCACAGACAAAAGGGCAGATCATTGATGATCCGGTAAACGGTCTGAAACCCGAGATTGGCCATTCCCGTCTGATAGAAATGGGGGTAAGCCAAACAGACTGTCAGCCCTTTTCCCCAAATTTTTTTCCTGGAACCCGTTTCATGATCCAGAAGGGCCCGGTTTCTTCTTATCAGTTCCCAGGACATGGTCGATGCCGCATATGTTCATCACTTTTTCATTGCCAAAGGATTTTCTAATCTGCCTGCCTCCTTAAAAAAGCCGGGATATCGAAGTCGGATTCGCCGTTGTCGT
>JAAYKM010000078.1 GCA_012522415.1 Deltaproteobacteria bacterium
CACGGACAGCAGGGGCACCGACGCATATAACCAGAAGCTTTCCCAGCGCCGAGTCGATGCCATCAAGAACTACCTGGTTGACAAGTTCGGGATCGATGCGGATCGTTTAACGGCTGTCGGCTATGGCAAATCGAGACCCATCGCCACCAACGACACGGATGAGGGCCGCCAGTTGAACCGCCGTGTGCAGGCCGTCATGGAAACCTACATCCGCAGATAGTCCTTCTTTATCTGTGTAAGGGAAACAAAAAGCCCCGGGAGCTTCTCCCGGGGCTTTTTTTGTTCCCGTTGCGCGATCGTACCGGGGTTTTTAGGCGACATAAAGCCCCTGTTCACGCAGATAGCCCTCAACGAAGGGCGGTACAAGGTATTGAACGGACCGCCCTTCCCTCACGGCACGCCGAATCCCGCTTGATGAAATGTCCAGGAAGGTGACTTCCCGGAAATAAATCGAATGGCTGCGGGAACCGCGAAAACCACGGTCTCGCGTCCGGTAAGTGAACGTTTCGGCAAAAGACGGTGGAACAATTCCCGCGAGGCTCCTGGTCTCGTATCCCGGCCTGGTCATGACGATAAAATGGCACATGACCAGAAGTCTATCCCAGTCCTTCCAGGTTTGAATGGCCTGAAAGGCATCCTGGCCCACGATGTAATAAATCTCCATATCGCGTCCATATTGCTCCTGGAAATAAGAAACGGTGTCTATGGTATAGGAAGGGCCCATCCGATGCTGCTCCAGATCGGAGCAGTCGAAATGGGCATTATCGGAGATGGCCAGACGAATCATCCGTTCCCGGTGAATGAACGCGCTGATTTCATGATGTGTTTTGTGAGGCGGCCGGGCGGCGGGGATAAAAACGACACGGTCCAGCCCGAACATTTCCCTCACCTCCTCGGCGCACCGGAGATGCCCCGTATGAATCGGATCAAATGTTCCCCCCAGGAGCCCCCACTTCATGTCCTGACTTGGCCGTTTCCGTAGATAATGAATTTGGTCGTTGTCAATTCCTCGAGTCCCATGGGACCGTAGGCATGCAGCTTGGTCGTGCTGATTCCGATTTCCGCCCCCAAACCCAGCTCAAAACCGTCACTAAAACGGGTGGAGGCGTTGACCAGGACCGTCGAGGAATTGACTTCATTCAAAAAACGCTGGGCATGGCCATAATTTTGCGTAACAATCGATTCCGTATGCAGTGACCCGTACCGGCCGATATGCGCCACCGCCTCATCCAGAGTCTCTACCACGCGCACAGCCAGGATCAAATCCGTATATTCCGCATACCAGTCCTCTTCCCTCGCCTCCTCAATACCGGGAACAATCTCCCTTGTTTTGGGACACCCGCGTAACACGACGCCCGCTGTCCCGTATTTCTCCGCCAGGACCGGCAAAAAAAGGGAAGCGATATCCTGGTGGACAAGCAGTGTTTCCATGGCGTTGCAGACTGCCGGCCGCTGGATTTTCGCATTCATGCAGATCTCTACGGCCATGTCGAGGTCCGCGCCGGCATCGATGAAGATATGACAAACGCCCTTGTAATGCTTGATGACCGGTATTTTAGACTGCCTGACAACAGCGCGGATCAGTTCCTCTCCGCCTCGGGGAATGATGAGGTCAATGAATTCGTCCAGTTGCAGCATCTCGTGGACCGCTTCCCGGTCCGTCATGGGGATGACTTGAATCGCCTCTTCCGGGATGCCGGACCGTTTCAAACAGTCCTGCAGAATCCGGGCAATGGCCAAATTGGAATGGATCGCCTCTGAGCCTCCACGCAGGATGACGGCATTGCCTGATTTGAGGCAGAGAGCGGCCGCATCGGCGGTCACATTGGGCCGGGACTCGTAAATAATGCCGATGACACCTAAAGGGATTCTCATGCGCCCCACCAAAAGTCCGTTCGGTCTTTTCCACATGGAGGTGATTTTTCCCACCGGATCCGGTAACACAGCCACCTCCCGCAACCCCTGGGCTATTCCCGCTATGGTTTCCTCCTTCAGCGCCAGGCGGTCCAACATCACCGAAGAAAGACCGCTACGGCGGGCATACTCCAGATCCTGACCATTTTCCCTCATGAGAACATTCTTTTGCTTCAGAAGCTCTTCCGCCATATCCAGTAACGCGTTGTTCTTGACACGGGACGATATCCGCGAAAGGACCGTCGCCGCCCCTTTGGCGTTTTTCGCCATGCTGATGATTTCACTCTGAATATCCATTTGGAACCATCTCCTCCTGATTGTTAACCCTTACCGTCACCCAAAAAGGACATGATCAAGACAACGGGATTGACAAATTCCATCGCCATTGTGTATGGTTCGTCAGACCATGGTCATGTCATGCACCATTTCATTGGGCGTAACCATTCCCGCCCTAGAATCTGTTGATTTGACATACCTTTCAATCGACAGCGCCCCCCTTGCAACGGCATTCGCAATGTATAGAAGGGTGCGTTTCGTGTCAAGATGTTTGATCATGGGTAGGGGACCACTGCGCAGCCCATAGGGTGGGAATGAGGCCATGCGGGATGATCCATGTGGGAATCTCATTGTCATGAGGAAGACAAAAAACCATGCTCGGCGACCTAATCGTAAAAGCGGGGAAAAATGCCCTGGCCATTATTCGTGACGGGGGGTTTAATTGGGATCGCGTCAGTACCTGTTACGGTTCAGCCTCGGGGCCTCGGTGGCTGGTGGCCAGCGGATTTGACCTGACCCTCCTAGAAAAGGGTTGTCTGGGCCGTCAACGCGCGATTGTACTTGCGGGCGCCTCTTCCGGCGCCTGGCGCTTTGCCGCCTGGGCGCAGGCCGATCCGTTGAAGTCATACCATGAACTCCGCCGGGCCTATATCGAAGCGCAGTACCATCGCGAGGACACGCCTCGCTCGGTGCAGCAGTCCCTTATGAGGATCATTGACCGTTACATCGAGGAAGACGCCCTTCCCTTTGCCCTTCAAAACAAACGATACCGCCTGGCGATCATCTCCGCCCGGGCCAAAAATCTGACCGCATCAGAGCAATCCTGGCTACAGAAGATCGGTCTGGCCACGTGTTTTGTCTCGAATCTGCTTTTCCCCGGTACAATACACCGTTTTTTTGAGCGGATCGTTTTTTTTTCAGGTCCCAAGCCGCCCCCTTTCTGCCTGAACGGAGGTTATCGGGGCCAATACATTCCGCTCAATCACTTCAATTTTAAACATGCTGTCCTGTCATCGGGAGCCATTCCAATCGTCGTGGCCGGGGTGCAGGACATTTTCGGAGCCCCCCGGGGTATTTACCGGGATGGTGGGCTGGTAGACTACCACATCAACGAATCCTTCCACGGTCGCAACGATGAAGTGACTCTGTTTTTCCATCATCAGGAACAGAGTAAGCCGACCTGGATGGATAAAAACCTCCAGAAGCGTCGATCGCCGGAACATCTGATGGATAACGTGCTGATGGTTTATCCCTCACCCGTTTTTGTCTCTACCCTTCCCGACAGGAAAATTCCGGACCGGACAGATTTTATCACCTACGTCGATAATCAATCCCAAAGAATACGTAACTGGTGGAAAGCAGTCGATATGTCTGCCCATCTGGGGGAGCGATTCATGGAACTGGTGGACAGCGGGCGGATACGCAGCGCAGTCCTTCCTTTCAACTGACGGGGCTGTATGGCCAGAACCCGCTTAACCCATAAGGACAAGATCATGAGCAAAGACGACCCAACCATCCCGGGAATGAATCCACTTAAGGAACAACTTCTCTCTTGCCACCTCTGCCCCAGACATTGCGGGGCTAACCGTATAACGGGAGAAAAAGGCGTCTGCGGCCTGGACGACGGTATCACCCTGGCTCGGGCGCTCCCCTACCATGGCGAGGAGCCACCCATTTCAGGCACCTGGGGCGCCGGTGCCCTTTTTCTTGCCTCCTGCAACCTCCGGTGCCGCTACTGTCAGAATTTCCAGATCAGCCACCAGAATCACGGCGAGAAACTGAGTCCCGAGGAGCTGGCCCTCAGGATGATGACCCTGCAAGATCAAGGCTGTCACAATATTGAAACCGTGACGCCGACCTCTCAATTACCGCAACTGATCGATGCGCTGCAGCTGGCTTGGGAGGCAGGTCTGAACCTTCCCCTGGTGTACAATTGCGGGGGTTATGAAAACCCCGAAATCATTCGACTCCTCGACGGTCTTGTCGATGTTTATCTCCCTGATTTTAAATATGGAAACGGGGAAGATGCCTCCCGATTATCCGGAGTCAAGGATTACACCCCCTTCGCCCTGAAAGCGATTGGAGAGATGATCAAGCAGGTCGGCTCGGAACTCGATCTTGACGATGACGGTATAGCGACACGAGGCATCATTATCCGCCATCTGGTTCTCCCCGGACACATTGAGAACAGCATTCAGGTGCTGAAACTCATCCAGCAACATTTTTCTCTCGAAACCCCCCTGAGCCTGATGTCCCAGTACACCCCCACACGATGGGTCAAGGATGATCCCCTGCTGGGCAGGCGAATCACCAAAAAGGAGTACGACGAGGTGGTCAATCAGGCGCTGGATATGGGTTTTGAGCAGATTTTCGTGCAGGAAGTCGATGACCGGAATCTCAGTCCCGATTTCGACAATCCGAACCCTTTTCCATGAACGAAAAGGATGACATGATGCCGCTCATTCTCCAATTGGGTAAAACGCTGTTGTTTATCGGCCTCGTCCTGATCATGGCCGGTGCAATCATGGTGTTTTCAGCCAAGATTCCCTGGATGGGACGTCTTCCTGGAGATTTTTATTTCAAGGGGAAGCATTTCTCCCTCTACTTCCCTTTAGCCACCGGTTTGCTGATCAGTGTAGTCCTGACACTCATCTTCTGGCTGATCGGACGAAAATAATAAAGGGCCTTCGAGTTGGTCCCGTGGAAACCCCTTCTTCGCCCAATTCCTTCATCTTTTCCGGCCGGCGTCTATCCCCAGAACACAAGGCCCGGTTCCACTTTGGAAGACAGGCGGGGATGATACGGCATAACTCGAGCCCCGTAGCTGTAGGGACCGTTGCTTTTGACGGTGTATTCCGCAAAGAACCTCAGCATATTTGATTCTGTTCCTTCTTGAAGGGTCAGGGGCACACACTCCACGTTGGAAAGCGAACCGTCCTTCCCCTTCCTGCCGATGATCATTTCAACAAATATCTCTTCCGGACTCATTTTCCCCGGATCGATATGAACCCTTATGGTCAAAGGTTCATCAATGTGGATTATGTCACCATGGAATCCCTCAACCACGAAATCGACCATCCGGAGCGAGGCAAAACGCATAGGCAGGGTGCTTTTCCATTGCGCCAGTTCCCTCGCCAGAGCAAAGGAGTCCTGAGTCATTTCCCTGGACCTTTGGGCGGTCGGACGATACATGGCATTGAAATAATCGATCAGCATTCTTTCCGTGTTGAATTTTGGCGTCAGGGTTATCATGGACCGCTTGATCATTTCAATCCATTTTACAGGCAACCCCGACATATCCCGATCGTAAAACAGGGGAATAATCGTGTTCTCCAGAAGGCTGTACAGGGATTGACCGTCTTCCTCATCGGCGTTGGGGAGTTCCTCAACGTAATCGGTTACCACAGGACCAATCGTCCAGCCGTTGCTGCCGTCGTAGCCTTCCGGCCACCAACCGTCGGCAACACTGAGATTCAGGACCCCGTTGGCCGTAACCTTCTGACCGCTCGTCCCGCTGGCCTCGTATGGTCGGCGAGGCGTGTTGAGCCAAAGGTCAACGCCCTGAACCAGATGTCGGGCCACCCGGATGCTGTAATCCTCGATAAAGAATATCTTGCCTCTAAACCGTTCATCCCGACAAATATCGACAACTTTTTTCACGAAATTTTTCCCCATGTCGTCATTGGGATGGGCTTTCCCCGAAAAAACGATATGGACCGGCCTGGTTTGATGATTCAGAATTCGTTCCAAGCGATCCAGATCTGAAAAGAGCATGTTCGCGCGCTTATACGGAGCAAAACGCCTTGCGAAGCCGATCATCAGGGCGGCCGGATTGAGCCGAGAGAAGACTTCTTCCCGCCAGGTTTTGGACAGGCCATATTTGGTATACTGGCGGGAGATCTGATCCCTCAAAAAATTGATGGAACGTTGTTTCACTTCGTAACGCGTCCGCCAGAGCAGGTTGTCAGGGATGTCTTCCACCTTACGCCAACGCTCTGTATCCGTGAGGTTCCGCTCCCAATCCAATCCGAGAAAGTTATCGAGAAGTTCCCTCATGCGAGGTGCGACATAGGTCATGGTATGAACCCCATTGGTAACATGACCGATCGGGATGTCCGTATCGTGAAAGCCCTTCCAGACATCCTTCCACATGTGGCGGGAAATCTGACCGTGAATGGCACTGACTGCATTGCTCATATGGGTCAGCTTCAGCGCCAGGATCGTCATGAAGAACGGCTTGTCGTCACCTGCCTCCTTCCGTCCCAATTCCCAGAACTGGGACCACGATATTCCCGTTTTTCGTACATAACTCGAAAAGTAATGTTCCATCAGTTCCCTGCTAAATCTTTCGTTGCCCGCCTCCACAGGGGTATGGGTCGTAAAGATGCTGCTGCCTCGCACAACCTCCGCCGCCTCCACAAAGGACAACCCCTCCTCTATCATAAGAGCGGATATTCTTTCCAACAGCAGAAACGCCGAGTGCCCTTCGTTGATGTGAAATACACGGGGTTTATAACCCAGCTTGCGGAGGAGCTTTACACCGCCCATGCCAAGCAGAATCTCCTGTTCTATGCGCGTCCTCTGTTCCGCGGCGTAGAGACGATCCGTGATTCTCCGGTCCTGTGCGGTGTTTCGGGGAATATCCGTATTCATAAGGTAAAGGCTGACACGCCCGACCTTGATCTCCCAGATGTTGGCGTAAAGTGTCCGCCCAGGCAGGTCAAGGGATATCTGGACCTCGTTGCCGAGGTCGTCTTGGATACGGTTGATCGCCATATGAGTAAGATCGGTTTCGGGATACTCGGCGATTTGAACTCCGTTTTGATCGATCACCTGCCGAAAATAACCGTTTTTATAGAGGAGCCCGACACCAACGAGGGGAATATTCAAATCGCTCGCTGTTTTTAAATGATCGCCCGAAAGGGTTCCCAGCCCTCCGGAGTAAATGGGGAGTGTTTCATGCAGGCCGTACTCCGTGGAAAAATAGGCAATCGGGTGGGTGGCATTGATTGGCGGAGTCGGCTGGATTTTTTTGTGAACACCTTTGTCCTCCATGTACTGATCGAAATGCTTGAATATTTCTCGATAACGCCCCATGTAAAATGAGTTGTCCGATGCCTCTTCCAGCTTTTCCGGTGAGATCATCTCCAGCATTTTGACGGGATTATTCTCCATCTCATTCCACTTTTTCGGATCCAGGGGAGCAAACAGATCGAACACACGGGGATTCCATGACCACCAAATATTATAGGCCAACTCTCTCAGCCTTCTGATTTTTTTCGGAAGATGAGCGACGGCAGTGAAATTGCGGAAATGGGGCAAGACGGAAACGCCTCCGGCATACCTGTGCTTTTCTTCAGGGGTCTCTTCCTTCTCGACCATTCTCAGGGAACGTTCCCCGGCCACACTGACGGCTTTTGCATAGGCTTCGAGGTAAAAACGGAAAAATCGCTCCCAACTGGCCTGCTCCACCACATGACGCGCATCCTTCCTCTGGTCCTGCAACATTACGTCGGTTTGTGACATGAACTGGGCCAGAATACGGTATAGCCTCTCTTCAATTTCCGATGCAGGCCTGCCCTTCCGATCCAAAATAATCACGCCCGTCGAACCCCCGATGGTCTCCTGAATCCATCCCGCAAACCCCGCCTGATCAGTGGTCACTGTCGGCACCGCATAGGCTGCGCATTCCATGGGGGTGTACCCCCAGGGCTCATAATAAGAGGGGAAAACGCCCAAGTCGCAACCGGAAAGGGTTTCATAATACGGCAGGTTAATCAGGCCATCATAACCGCTCAGATAGGCGGGGATAAAAATGATAAAAACCTTGTTCTGCGGACCATTCCGGAAGCCCATGCGGTTGCAGGTCTGCAGGATCGGGTCTGACGCCTCGTAATTCAGCCGATGGGTGGCAATCGGTACGCCGGCCGTATCCGTTTTTACAAGATCGCTTTGCAGGTGCGGATTCAAGTCGGTGTGCCCCGCGAGCATTGCGATAAAGACGAGGACAGGCTCATTTTCGTTCAAATCCCTTTCCAAACGCGCCAGGGCCTCTAAAAAGACATCAACGCCCTTGTTATGAAATTCATAGCGCCCGGAAATGATCATGATTTTGGTCTGGCTGGGAAAATCTCTTCGCAAAAAACGGGAAGCGCCTTCCAACAGTTTCTCTCTTGCCCTGAGGGCCGGCGCACGATTTTCGGACAAATCCGGAATATTTTCGATATCCAGCCCGTTCGGGGTAATGATATCGGGCGGTCTGCCGAGAAAATTCAGCACCTCCGATGTCGTGATCCTACTGACCGTGGTAAAGCAGTCGGCGTTTCTCGCCGAGGCCGTTTCCATGGAATACTTCGCCGTAATATTATGCGCACTTGCCTCACGCTGGGGGGATATGTGATCCATGCCCGCATAGATATCTATACCGGAGCCAGCGAGGGAGCGCCCCAGAATCGTGGCGTGGGTGGTAAAAACCGTGGCGATTTCCGGTGTCTTTTTCTTCAGGAACAAGAGGCCCGCTCCACACATCCATTCATGAAAGTGGGCGACGGCCGGTTCATTCTGCGGTCGGGCCAAAATGTTGTAAACCGTTTCAATGACCTCGCCGCACGCGTAACTGAACATGACGGGTTCGATGTAGTCCCATCCTCCGGCAATGGAATCGACACCGTGCTCTTCCCATAACGTATACAGAAGCTGATCCTTGTTGTATTTTTTGCCGGCGCTGACCAGAATGACTTTCGGCTCCCCCGCGATTTTCCAGCGACCAAAACGACAGGCTATGTCTTTCATGGCCGTTGTTTCTCGAATTCTCGCCCAACCGTCTTCGTCTGTTTCCTCGAAATCAACATTGGTTTTCAAGTCGGGTCCCAGCAAGAAATAATTTTCTCCGTATTCCCCAATGGCTTCACGCATTTTACTGGCGATCACCGTATAGATTCCACCGACCTTGTTGCAGACTTCCCAACTGACTTCGAAGAGATATCCTTTCCCCGGCTCCGGCATAGATCGTTCTCCTTTATTTCGGTAATGTGCGGTCAAAATCTTCCAGAATATTCATGAAGCTGATATACGCATCGTAAGGTGATTCCCATGGATTAAAATAGGTATGAACATCACCGTCCGCAAACCATTTCGTACACATATAGTAAAAATGATCCGACGTTTGAAGCATCCGCCAAGTCCGCAACATCCGTTCATCCCCCGCCCTTTTCACCTGATCCTCCAACTGATACAAGGACCTCAAGGCATCTTTCTGCATATCGTTACCGGTCCAGGCGGTCAGGTCCCGTTCCGAGTCCGCCCAGGATATGGGATCCCTGACGTCAAGGAGGGAAGAAGAGGAGGGATCGGGAATGATCTGGGCCGGTGTGCGAAAATCGAGGTCGCGATGTTTGAAAATTTCTTCCGGCAACTCCCGCAAAAACTCAAAAATACCCGTCTCCTCCCACTGGTGTTCACCGAAGGTTTCGTAATCCATAAACAGATTGATCACTTCCGCTCCATCATAACGTCGGCTTAACCACCGGGCGTACTGTTTCGCTGTCAGGGGGTATTCACGCCAGTCGCGGGCCGATAACCGGAAAGAAATATCATCGGAGAGACGATAGTCTCGTAAAAGCACGGTCAAATCGGGGCAAGGTAAGGCCCGCCAGCCTATCCTCGGGCTTCGCCCGGCCAGAACCCGATCGGCCCCCTCGGTCAAGATGACTTGATAGCCCATGTCTCCGACCGTTTGGGCGATATCGTTATGATATATCATTTCCGTGTTACAGAAGGTCACGGCGTCCTGTTCGAAAAGAGTCTTGATTTTTTCCCGGTGTCGCAACACCTGCTCCCGGAACTCTCCGGACGAATAGAGGCTCGCGAGGGAATGATCGTATGTTTCATTCAACCATTCCACATAGCCCGTTTCGCTCAATTTTTGGAAACTATCGAGCACTTCAGGCCTCTTACTTTCCAGTTGGCTAATCAGTGTGCCCGTCAGGGAAAAGGAAACCCGGAACGCTCCCTGATATCGGTGAAGAAGTTCCAAAAGCAGCTGATTTGCCGGGAGATAGCACTTTTCCGAAACTTTGTGGAGAATTTCCGTGTCCAGTTCATCGTTTCCGTAATCATGATTTCGACCGATATCGAAAACGGTGTATCGCCGTAGCCGCCGCGGCTGATTAACCTGAAAAAACAGGCAGATATGGGGCATGGTTCCGGGTTCCTTAATTCAACATTGCTTTGTATACTGCCTCAATCTTACTCGCCGCCCCCTCCCAAGTGGTCCGGAGCAATTCTTCCCGGGCACGGATTTGTAATTCCCGGACCAGCGGTTCATAACGTAACAGGGCGATGATTTTATCCACCATGTCCCGGACATCCCAAAAATCGACAAGCAGGCAGTGATGGAAAACTTCCGCCACACCGGACTGGCGTGACAAAATCACCGGTACGCCATAACGGGTTGCCTCCAGAGGCGACAAGCCGAATGGTTCGGATACGCTCGGCATGACATACAAATTGCTCATCCGGAAAATATGATCCACGTCTTCTCCCCGGAGAAAGCCTGTAAAATGAAAATGTTTCCCAATACCCAGCTCGGCAACCCGCTCAATCATGCCGGTCATCATATCACCGCTTCCCGCCATGAGGAACGTCGTCTCTGGAATCCTTTTGAGGACTTCCGCCGCCGCTTCGATGAAATATGCCGGACCTTTCTGGAAAGTAATCCGTCCCAGGAAAAGAACATTTTTCTTCTGACCCGGTTTCCGGAACACATTGATGTGTTCCGACCCATTGATGTGGGTCACCCCGTTATGTACGACCGCAATCCTGTCAACGGGAATCCCGTAACAATCAACGATCCGCTTACGTGTATAGTTGCTCACGGCAATGATGCGATCTGCCTCTGCCAGGCCACGTCGTTCCATGTCAAATATCTCCGGGTTGACCGACTCACCGCTGCGGTCCTGCTCAAGTGAGTGGACATGGAAAATCCAGGGTCTGCCGCTGATCTCACGGGCCCGTATCGCCGCGGGGACCGTCATCCAGTCATGGCTATGAATGATATCAAATGTTTCCGAAAGGGCAATGGTTTCTGCTGCGTATGCGTATCTCCAGACTTCGGAGAACAGGTTGGAACCGTATGGAGAAAACGAGCGGGCATCAGGATTTCCAAAGCCGGACAAGATTCCCGTTGCTCTGTTTCCATATACGGGCCCGTACGTCCTAACATTCTGATAGGGAGTCAGGGAAGAATTCACAATGAAACGGGTCATCAGCCCGTTCCGTTCCGATGAATCGTCCTCCCTTTCATTACGGACTCTGTAAACGTCCGGGTCGATGAATCTCATAAAGCGATCTTCATGGGCCGGAGCCTGACCCGGCATGACGAAGAGAATCTTGATCCGAGCGTCTGTTAACGCACGGGTCATGCCCAGGCAGGCCGTGCCGAGGCCACCACTCATATAAGGAGGGAATTCCCAGCCAAACATTAAAATTCTCACAAGGAATCCCTCCTTATCAGCGAATATCGTCCAGTAAAGTCAGAAGCCGGATCAATTCGGCGATACTCCAGGCTTGGGAAATGCAGCCATTGGGACGATGCGGCGGATTGCCGTCAAACACTTCCGATACACAACCCAAACCAGCCTCGCCCAAATGATTTTTGAGAAAGTTTATAATTTGCTTGTACAAAATATTTTTCGCCTTACGGGAATTCCGGTTCACCCGCAGATATGCTTCACCGAAATGTCCCCAGAGCCATGGCCAAACGGTTCCTTGATGATAGGCCCTGTCCCTTTGTATCATCACACCATTGTAGTTCCCCCGATAATCCGGGTGTGCCGGATCAAGAGTGCGTAGCCCGCAGGGGGTGAGAAGGTCACTTTGCACCCTTTTGACGACACCGTTCCAATCGGCGGAATCAAGGGGAGAGTACGGCAGGGAAACGGCAAAGATCTGGTTCGGCCTGACGGCTTCGTCAAGGATACCCTGTCTGGATACATCACCGAGATAGGCCCCTCGTCCAACCCAGAAGGTCTCCCGAAAAGACCGGCGAGCCAACGGAATCAGCTCTTGAAGGGCAAATTCCTGATCGCCATATCGGGTGGACAGTTCATGCGAAAAACAGACGGCATTGAACCACAGGGCGTTTATTTCCACCATGTACCCCCAGCGCGGCGTCACCGGTAACCCGTTAACTGCGGCATCCATCCAGGTCAAACGGATCCCTTCGCTGCCCGCATGAAGAAGTCCCCGTTCATCCACGTATATATCGTAAATCGTTCCGGCCAGAAACTGCTTCAAAATACGCTTCATGACCGGCCAGATGTGCTGATGAACCCAGTTTTCGTCGCCACCGTATTTCAAATATTGTTGCACGGCCCAAAAGTACCACAGTGATGCATCCACCGTATTGTAGGCGTTTTCCTTTTCGTCTTCCGTAAAAAAATTGGGAAAAAGGCCTTGCTGTTCAAAGTCGCCGAAGGTTTTCAATATCTCCCGCCCCTCATGCATGAGGCCGCGGCAAAATGTCAGGCCCGGCAGCGATATCAATGAATCTCTCCCCCACTCATAAAACCAATGGTACCCGGCTAAAATGGCATGGCGCCCGTGCGGCGTCCGAATCAGAAGTTGGTCCGCTGCCCGGAACAGGCTTTCGATATTTTCCCTGTCTTTTTTGAAGGACTGAACGAAAAAATCTCTGTGTTTCTCCAGAAAATCTCGCCGCTCCCATTCCCCATTCCAGACCTTTTGCAACGGCTCCGGAAAGGGGTCCGTGGTAAAGCAAAGATAGATTTCCTTTCTTTTTTCATCCATGGGGATCGTTATCGTTCCGGGGCAATAGAGATCCTCTCTCCAGTTATAACCGCGAATCCGGTCCTCCTCATATTCAAAATTTTTATACCAATCACCAAACATCGGACATTGGAAATCACCGCTCACCTGGATGTACATGGCCGGCATTCCTTCGTAAGGTGCTATCCGACACCCTTCAGGAATTTCAGAAATCTCTCCGCGAAAATAGGTGTTTTCTTTGGAAAGAGAATGGATACTCCGGTAGGCTAAAAAAGGTTTTATACGCAACATGCAGGGCTCATCCATGTCCGGGAGTCGATATTTCAGGATCACGCTGTTTGTTCCCTGAATCATCATGATTTCCCTTTCAAGGGTTCGACCAGCTACGCGAAAAACAAATTTTGGACAAACCCCGATATCGACTTGTTCAAGATAGGATTGGCCACCGGAGAAAAAAAAGTCCGGATACTGGTGGGATACAAGATAAAACTCTTCCCCCCGGCGGACAAGGGAATCTTCAACCTTGGAAATCAGGACGTAACGACCGGAAGGATTGGCGAGATTGGCGACCAGCAAACCATGATATTTTCGCGTATGACACAGGAGGATGGAACTGGAGGCATACCCTCCCAGGCCGTTCGTTTCCAGCCACTCATAGGTCAATGCCTTCCGGGACCGGATGCAGTCAGGCGTGTTGATCGTGATCGTTGACATGGATACTCTCCTTGGAGGGCATGACCCGGTTCAAGGTAAAGAATAGATTTCAACACCGACGGGTATTCTGAAAAGAAATTTATCGTCCTTGAGTTTTTGGTTCAGTTTGGTGTTGAACAACGTGACGCGCGTTACATTACCGTAAGGGTCTTCGAACCAAATCCGGTTGATAAAATAAGTCGCCCCGCTGATCTCAATATGCGCCTGCGAAAAGCCGGCGTTGCCTTCCCTGGGAATTAGCCGAAGAAAATAATTTCCCTTTCTCTCACCCTGGTCGGCCTCGGCGAATTGTACATGAAAATCGTTCTTGATCCCAACAAAACCGGACAAGAGCCTTACAGCCGCAGTGGATTGAAGGAGGCGGTCCGTTTGCTGAACATAGGCAACGCGATCTTCAGGGAGATACAACCATGATTTCTCAGGGTTAACGACAAGAGTTTTTCTTTGAGGTTTTTCGTACTGCCAGAGCATTTTTCCGGGCCTTTTAAAATAAAGACGTCCCTGCTCCCTTTCGGTCTTTGCCAGACTTTTCAGCGTCGTCTCCTGAATAAAACCCGCCTCAAAATCCTGAGTAAGATCATACTGTCGTTCAACCTTTACCAAAAGCTCATCTAGGGATAACGCCCGGATGGGGGTAACCATCACTGCGAAATACAGTCCGATTAGAATCGACACTGCGGCCATCAAAACGATTTTCCCCGATTGATCCTTTTTATTTTCCAAATCTTAAGTATGAACCTCCAAAGCGCCAAAATCATCCAGGCGCGTCAAGTTTATGATAAGTCTAAAAAACATGAGATATTGTTATCCATATTGTATCTTACTGTTATTATTAACATTTTTATTTGCTCAGAATGTATGCAATACGGTAGAACGTTGAGTCGGGTATGGACTTAGATAACTTATCCACAGATTTGTCCACAGAATTTTCCACAACTCTGTGGATTGCATGACCAAGTGTTTGTTTCAACGCAGAAATCGCGAAGCCGATAGCGATTTCACGCGATTCTCACTCTCCAACCGAATGGATCCGGGGCTTTTCCATATTGAATGTTCAGGATTTCATTATAGAATTTTTCTGCCGTTGATCCGGTTCTACCCCCGTTTATGACATATTCGTTTCCCTGATAGTAAATATGTCCAACAGGCGACACAACTGCCGCCGTGCCTGAAGCAAACATTTCCTTCATCGAACCGTCATGGATCGCCTGAATGACATCTTGAATGCCAATAGGCCTTTCCGAAACCTTCATATTCCAGGAATCAGCAAGCGTTAAAATGGAATTCCGCATAACTCCTGGTAGAATGGTTCCACCCAAAGGAGGGGTAACCAATTCTTCGCCGATCAGGAAGAAAATGTTACTCGTCCCCACTTCTTCCACGAATCGCCGTTCCACGGCATCAAGCCACAGGACCTGGGTGTATCCCATCTCATTGGCCAGGCGCATGGCGTAGAGGCTGGCGGCATAATTCCCTCCGGCCTTGCAGGCTCCGGTACCACCGGGAGCGGATCGGACATAGTCCTCACTGACATAGATTTTGGTCGGATTAAACCCCTCAGGGTAATACGCCCCGACGGGTCCGGCAATGATGAAAAAAATAAATTCCGTTGACGGATGGACGCCGAGAGCAGCCTCCGTAGCAATCATGGCTGGACGAATATACATGGACGCATCTTTGGCTTTTGGAACCCAGTCCCGATCGATAAGAACGAGCTGCGTAACCGCTTCCACAAAAAAAGATTCCTCTATTTCGGCCATACACATGCGCCTAGCCGATATATTCATCCGTTTTGCATTTTCAAACGGACGAAAAAGATATATTGATCCGTTTTCACCCCGATATGCCTTCATCCCTTCAAAAATTTCCTGGCCGTAATGCAAACATTGGGCGGTCGGGTCCAGCGCCAGAGGAGCGAAAGGCCCCAGCAACGGATCATGCCAACCCTTCTCCACGTGATAATGCATCGTAAACATATGATCCGAAAATATCTTGCCGAACTCGAGTTTTGTTTCGTCGACAGGCCTGGGCTTTCTTTTCTCCTCGGGAACGGGCTCCACCATGATTTCCATAACACCTCACCTCTCTGTTTGGCCTTTCAGAATATTCGCGATCTATCGTCCCGGCGATCCTGATTTCTTAGCACTAAATCACCTGACGATCAAGGTTTCTATACTGAATGGCCTCAGCAACGTGATGTGAGCCGATGAGACTTTCGCCACCCAGATCCGCAATGGTGCGAGCCACTTTAATAATGCGGGTAAAGGTACGAGCACTCATGCCCAGGCGGTCCATTGCCATTTCCAAAAGGCCCTGAGATTCTTCGTCAATCTGGCAGTACGCCTTAATCTGACGTTCCGTCATCCGTGCATTCACAAGAATATCGGCTCCGTTGAATCGTTTTCTCTGAATTTGCCTGGCCTGTATGACTCTCTGCCGAATCTCTTCTGATGATTCCACCGTTCGCTGGGAGACCAAGTCGCGATAGCGCAGGGAGGGTACCTCTATATGAAGATCGATTCTATCCATCAGGGGGCCGGATATTTTGGTCTGGTACTGTCGGATCTGGGTCATGGAACAGCGACAGCCCTTCAATTTGTCACCGTAGTACCCGCAGGGACAGGGATTCATCGCCGCCACGAGCATGAAACGCGCCGGGAACGTTGCCGTTGCGGAAGAGCGGCTGATGGTCACAACGCCGTCCTCCAGAGGCTGACGCAACGATTCCAAGGCGTTCTTTTTGAATTCCGGAAACTCGTCAAGAAAAAGAATGCCGTGATGGGCCAGACTTATTTCACCTGGTTTTGGCAGATGACCGCCTCCAACCAACCCGGCATCGGAAATGGTGTGGTGAGGAGCGCGGAAGGGGCGGGTTCGTACAATCATGTGTTCCCTGTCGAGCATTCCCGCTACAGAAAAGATTCTCGTCGTTTCAAGTGCTTCCTGAAAGGACCAATCGGGAAGTATGGTGGACATGCGTTGGGCGAGCATGGTTTTTCCCGACCCAGGCGGACCGATTAAAAGAACGTTGTGACCTCCCGCCGCTGCAATCTCCAAGGCCCGCTTGGCCTGCTCTTGTCCTTTGATTTCATTGAAATCGACCATAGAAGCAGGTCCGGCTGAAAAAAGTTCGTCGGCCCGAACCGAAGGGGTCATAAATTCTCTTGTACCTCGGAAAAATTCGACCACATCGGATAGATCGGCCACCGCAATCACCTCGATCCCCTCGACCATAGCCGCTTCCTGGGCATTGTCCTCCGGAATAATCAATCCCCTTTTCCCCAGCTCCCTGGCAAGAAAAGCGCTGGGTAAAACGCCCTGAACCCCCTTGACCCGCCCATCCAGAGACAACTCACCCAAGACCAGATAATCTGTCAACAATTCCGGCCGGATCAACCCCTCCATTGCCACCAGTCCCACGGCAATGGGCAGATCGAAGGCCGTACCTTCCTTCCTCAGATCGGCAGGAGCCAGGTTGACGGTTATATGATGGCGGAAATAACCGTATCCTGAATTCTTCAGAGCGGCCCGGATGCGATCCTTGCTTTCCTTGACCGTCATATCGGGTAAACCGACGATATAAAATTCAGGCAACCCCGGAGAAACATCGATTTCCACTTCGACGACACAAGATTCAATCCCAATGGTGGTGCTGCTGAAAAGCCTGACTATCATTCTTTCCCCCGGAAGACGTGTGTTTTTTATGAAAGTCCGAAAAACGTCCCCGCCGCACGATTTACGATCTGACGGCGAGTTCCTCTTTGAAGGATGGATGAAAATCTATAATAATGCCTGATATTTGGCAAGTTTTTTCTCCCAGGTTCTCACCCGTTTATCAGCCTGATTCTGTCGCTTTAGCCAGATTTCGGTACCCCCTGCGTGAACAACCGCATGAATTAAGGATTTCTTCTCCTCTTTTTCTCATACCCAATCGATGTGAAAGGATTTTGATTTTACGGTCCTCTCCAAACCCATGCTTGACGATCGATACGGCCTGTGTTACTTAAGCGGCGAATATTTTCGGAAAGAAACTCCCTGCTGAAGGAGGCGTAATTAGATGACCCAGCCCCTATCTCACCTAGACGAAAAAGGACAGGCCAAAATGGTCGATGTGACAACCAAAGAACCGTCTTTAAGAGAAGCCGTTGCAACAGGCCGGGTTCGTATGTTACCTTATACGCTCTCTCTCCTTCAGGAAGGAGGCGTGCCGAAGGGAGATGTTTTCGGGGTGGCCCGCGTAGCAGGCATCATGGCAGCCAAGAAAACAGGGGACTTGATTCCCATGTGTCACCCCCTGGCGTTGACGCATATCGACATCCGCTTTGAAGTCCTGCCGCAGGAGGGAGAGGTGTTGATCGAGAGCCGGGCAAAACTGGTAGGCAAAACGGGTGTCGAAATGGAAGCCCTTACCGCCGTGTCTGTGGCCGCACTCACGATCTATGATATGTGCAAAGCCGTCGATAAGGAAATCGTCGTGACGGATATTATGCTTGTAAGGAAGTCCGGCGGCAAAAGCGGCCTGTTTGAGAGGAATACTTAATGTTCAGGGCTTGCCCGCAAAGCTGAAACCAATGGATACGCACCGATACAAAATCAAGCGCCCTTTTGTGATTCCCTTTGTTCTGGCGGTATTTCTTCTCGTGATACTCCTGTTCATGTCCCTTCTTCACCGCCGTTCTGCCGCTGAAACGGTTGTTTTGACAATATTTTTATGCGCCGCATTGCCGGTTTTAGGCGAGATGTTTTACCGTCTGGTCACAACCAATGCCTCCGGCCTAACGATCAGAAAGTTTCTGAGGACCCGAGCCATTCCCTGGGAAAACATCAATCAGGTCGGACTGGTCATGGTAAGGCGGAAGACGTATCTTCTGCTGACGACCCGCAGAGGTTTTTATATACTCTCCAGTGCCTACGGGGATTTCCCCCGTCTGGTCCGCGATATCACGGACCAGGTCCCATTCGATCGGGTAGATGCTGAGGTCCGTCAACAGTTGGAAGAAGGTCCCCTCGTCAACCGCGGCGATGTTTTATCCATCTGGCTCGCCGTTATTTTGATGATCGGACTCATTGTGATGAAACTTTTTGGTGTGATCTGATGACCTGATAAAGGGATATGTAATGGTCAGGAAGGACAAAGTGATGAAAACGGAAACAGCCAATGCCGCGGAACATGGGGCAGATTCACTCCAGTCCATCATCGAAGACATTTTGCACAAGGATCTTGAAAATGTCGTAACCATCCTCGAACCCAAGGGAAGCGGAAAAAGCACCCTTTACGAGGATGTGATAAGGATCATCGATCGAAGCCTGTTCAGAATTGCTTTGAACCGCTCCGGTCAGGTTAAAACCGTTGCCGCTACGTACCTTGGTATCAGTCGCAATACCTTCCAGAAGAAAATGATCAAGATGGGAATGGATGGCCGTGAAGATTAGTTCTCCTGCGTAAGTAGGCAGGACAGGCCGATCGTTTGAATCCTCGCTCTATCTTCCGGGTTCCAGGTTCAGAAAATGTCATGAATATATCCGGGCATACAGAATTGCTTCAGAGAAAGGGCGTACTCATCCCGAACCCCACCGCCGTCGACATTGATGCGGAAATTGACCCAGCGCGCATTTCAGGTGAAGGGGTCGTTTTTTATCCGGGAACCAGGATTTACGGGGCCGACACCGTGATTTCGGCCGGTGTGAAACTTGGCTATGAGGGCCCCGTCACGATCGAAAACTGTCAGCTGGGATCCCGTGTCCAGCTCAAAGGCGGCTTTTTCAGCACCTCCGTCTTTCTCGATGGGTGTACCATGGACAACGGCGCCCACGTCCGGCAAGGTTGCCTGTTGGAGGAGGAAACCAGGGCCGGACACACCGTTGGCCTCAAGCAAACAATCCTCTTCCCATTTGTTACGCTGGGAAGCCTGATCAACTTCTGCGACTGTTTCATGGCCGGGGGTACGGACAGAAAAAATCACAGTGAAGTCGGCAGCAGTTACATCCATTTCAACTACACCCCCCAGCAAGACAAGGCGACGGCCTCCCTGATCGGTGACGTCCCCCAAGGCGTCATGCTCCGGCAAAAGCCCATTTTCCTAGGCGGCCAGGGGGGGCTGATCGGTCCAGCCCGAATCGCTTTTGGTACCGTCATCGCTGCGGGTACCATCTTCCGGGGTGACTGTACGGAGGATGGAAAATTCGTCTCTTCCGGTGCAAACAAGGATCGACTGACTGCCTACCACCCCGGTCTCTATGTCCATGTCAGCCGTCGTATCCGTATTAACCTGTCCTACATGGCGAACCTGCTCGCCCTGAAACAGTGGTACATCCATGTCCGGCAGCCTTTTTTTCTTAAGCATGCCCTGGCGGAGACCGTCCATCAGGGAGCATTGAATACGCTGGATGCCGCTCTTCATGAACGGCTCTTGAGAATGGATGAACTGGCTGAAAAAATGGATGAATCGCTGGCACAGGTTTCACGCCATTTAAAGGGTCAACAGAAAAAACTCGCCCGCGGGGAACAGGAGGCATTCCGGGATCGCTGGCCTGAGATACGGGGCATTTTCGAAGCAAAGCTTGAAGAATCCCTGGGTGCGGATGACCGGCATCGTTTCCTCACTTGTGTTGACCAAACGGCAACCCGTCATCAGCATTATCTGGCCATGATAAGGGCCCTGCCTCCCGAAGCAGTCGCCTGTGGAAAAAGATGGCTTGGCAAAATTGTCACCGGTATCTCCACAAGGGGTGAATCCATTCTGTCGGGGGAAACAGGCGGCCCATGAATCTGATGACTAGCTTAGCGGCCTCACTCCGCCGATTCGGGACATGGCATTGGTTCGTCGGCGCGAATCCCCACCGCTGTCCGCCGCGCTCCCTGATCCTTTTCCCATATTACCCGGCAACCTTTTTCTGCGGTCTTGCGGGCATCTTGGTGATCAAAGGGCCAGGCCCTCTTGAAAAAACGGGTATCGTCCGGACATTCATTACGCTTTTCGACGTCGTGAGTTCCTTGCGAATTGCAGACATACAGGGCGGTGCCTTAACTCTGGCACGCTATCTGGATGGAGACGCCTCCCTGGAAAAAATGGCCCGTCGAATCCCTGAACTCAAGGGAGATCATGTTTTCCGCGAACTCACAACGCATCCCGAAACGGCATTCAAACTGGAACGGCTCGCAGGCAATATAAAAGCATATCTTCTTCAGGAAGAAGCCGCGTTGGAGAAGGCTGCGGCTTTCTTCGATACGCAAATCCTGGAGAAAGTAAACCGGTCTCTGCTTATCCTTCGAGATATCCTCTGGGCACTGGAGAATGACGTCCTGGCAACCCTCGAACAGATCCAAAACCTGGCCGAAGAGAGCTCCAAGCCGCCAGGAACAGAGTCCCTTCTCAAGTACAAGAGGATAAACTTCCTCCTAAACTGCATCAACCGTTTGGAAGTAAGGGGAAGAGACTCCGCTGGCCTCCAGGTCTCCTTCACCCTGCCCGCCGGATCCGTTTTCAGGGAAATTCTCCACCGTCTCAAGGAAAGGAATCTTTACACTGAATTTTCGGACCGGGTTGATACGGCTGACTTGCTAAACAACTCTATCAGCCTCCCCTGCACCATCACAGACCTTGAATGTATCCGGGAAGATACGAGCAAAACGATTACCTTCACCTATAAAACCGCCTCGGTCATCGGGGAGTTGGGGCAAAATGTTCGGGAGTTAACGGAATCAATCCGCGGGGATCATGTCCTCCGGGTGTTTGCCGAAACCGAAATGGCGTGTGAATCGTCCTTCTGCCACACCCGATGGGCCTCTGTCGGTTCCATCTCCGTTGAGAACTGCCATCCTATCAACAACGCCACCTTAAACGGTCATCCACAGGCGTTAGCGGATAAAAATTATCCCCGTTATGGCCGGGGGAACTGGACGATCAATGTGGCCTTAAACGGTGACATCGACAATTACCAGATTCTACGATATCGGCTGGAATCCGGGCATGATCTGATCGCTCCGGAGGTAACAACGGACACAAAAATCATCCCCCTTCAGATAGAACATTACCTTATGCAGGGGTGTGACCTCGAGGCGGCTTTCAGGTTGGCGCTGAACGATTTCGAGGGTTCCCACGCCATCGCGATGGTGAGCAACCTCGAGCCAGGCAAGGTCTTCCTGGCGTTACGAGGCAGCGGCCAGGCCCTGTACATCGGATTAGCCGACGATCAATATCTATTCTCTTCGGAGCTTTACGGCTTGGTAGAGCGGACCCCTTTCTTCATCAAAATCAACGGGGAAATGCCGGCCGATCCAGCTCGCCCGGAAACCACTGGACAGATGTTCATCCTGGACCAGGAAAGCACTGGGGGGTTGAATGGCATCGCCGCCTGTTTCTATGACGGCAAAACCCTGCTACTTGCCCCGGAAGATATTCAAAAAGCGGAAATCACAACCCGGGACATCGACAGGGGTGACTTCAGACATTATTTTCTCAAGGAGATCTCCGAATCAGCACAATCCGTCCGGAAAACTCTCCTGGGAAAATACCGAATTATCCAGGAAGAAAACGGAGGGAACCGGGTCTTTTTCAACCTGGGGCAGGACGTGCTGCCCGATAAAATCCGAAACGAGATCACCCACCGTCGAATACGCCGCGTCATCGTCATCGGTCACGGCACAGCGGCAGTCGCTGGACAGGCCATCGGCGACGCTCTGAACCGTTTCCTCAAGGGTACTAACCTCCTTGCGGAAGCGAATTTAGCCTCCGAACTGAGCGGTTTTTCCCTTAGTCAAGATCTTTCGGATACCCTCATTATCCCGATTACACAATCAGGCACCACGACGGATACCAACCGTGCCGTAGCCATGGCCCGAGATCGGGGTGCGTCGGTTATCGCCATTGTCAACCGCCGACAGTCCGACATCACGACCAAAACGGATGGTGTTTTCTACACCAGCGACGGCCGGGATATCGAAATGTCCGTGGCTTCAACGAAGGCCTTCTATTCCCAGATTATCGCCGGGCACCTCCTGGCTCTGTTTTTCGCCCAGATCACGGATGCTCTCACAGATGATGAAATAGCAGGGGAACTACGCGTGCTTGAAAAGGTGCCCCAGTTCATAAATCGTGTTCTTGAACAGCAAGAGACGATCCGCAAAGCTGCACAGCAGGTTCCACGCCAGAAGAGCCACTGGGCTATCGTCGGGAGCGGACCCAACAAGGCAGCCGCTGATGAAATCCGTATCAAGTTAAGCGAACTCTGTTACAAAACCATTTCTTCCGACATCGTGGAAAACAAAAAACATATTGACCTGTCAGCGGAGCCCCTCATCATAGTCTGCGGCGCCGGCAATCCGGAAACCGTCGTCGGGGATATCGTGAAAGATGTTGCCATCTTCAAGGCCCATAAGGCTGGCGTCGTCGTTTTCACCGACGAGGGTGAAACCCGTTTCGACGATCTGGCTGATGCCGTCATCAAATTGCCTAAAGGTTCCGCCCCCCTGCCGGTTATATCAAATACGGTGGCAGGACATTTATTTGGCTATTATGCCGCCCTGGGCATCGATGAGGACGCCATGTTTCTACGCCGGTTCCGCAGCGAACTCAACAGGCGGATGATCGAACAGGACAAGCAGCACTGGTCAATTTACGAACGGATCGCCGACCGGGAATTCCGCAAATTGATTCGGGACTTTTCCAGGCGTTTCCACGAAAGACGCAACCAGGGCGCGTTTCATTCCGCCAGCGCCAAGACCATTTCCGATATCGTTCTTCTGCTGAAATACACCGTCGGTCGTCTGCCTCTCGAGGATTATGCCTATGATTTCAAAGGGCAAGATGACCTCCTTTCTCCCATTGATTTCCTGGATGTTTCCCTAGGCAATGCCATTGATGAACTATCCCGCCCCGTGGACGCAATCCGTCATCAGGCCAAGACGGTTACTGTCGGTACGAGCCGGAAAGAACAACCACTACACGGCATCCTCTTCGACTTGCTCAAGGAACTGGCCTTTTCCGACCGGACCCTGGCAAGCAAGAATATACTCGACATCGATCGTCTGCAACCTGCCGTCGCCGAAATCCGGGGTTACACCCTCTACCTGATCTCTGCCCTGAAAACGGAAGGCAATCCGACGGAAGAAACGACCATTTCCATTGCAAAACGGAGTGGTGTATCCCTCCAGATGTCATCGAGGGTGGAAAAATCCGGGCGACTCATGGGTACAAAAAGGACCATCGTCAATACGGGGCATCTCTATATCGGCTGCGGTAAATCCGACGGGGCTCCCCTCATCGTGATTCCGCTCAAAAAGGGAGGGGACCTGATCAGCCATCTGTTGCTCATCCATGTTCGATTCAACGAACGGATCACTCTGAGAGAACGCATCGCCGCCATGGGCGTCCGGTATAATGATCTCAAGAACCTGATCAATGAATACAACCTGCTCTGGATGGACCGGTACCTGCTGCAGATCCCTCTGGAGACCCTCTTGGGTGAACCGGTTGAAATCATTGCAGGCCAGATCAAGCTGGCCCTGGCTGACCATCCGAATACGAACAGCGGGCTGAACAGGGACTTATGAACACCAAACGGATCTTCCGCACCTGCGCCGTCCGGTTCTCTTACGGAAAGGCCCTGTCGTTGTCTCCATCGCGATCTTGTTTGAACTTGCAGCGACGGGACTTGCCCGGGGTTCCCTGGACGGCGTTATAACCTTCTGTATAATTACAAGGTTTACCCTTACATGGATACAAAGGAGATTATACATTCATGGACGGATTCGTACCCTGGCCTGGATCATTCAGGGAACAATATTTAAAGGCCCGTTATTGGCGGGAAAAACCTCTCGCATCGATCATCGAAACTGCGGCAGCCCGTTGGCCCCGGCGTATTGCCATCACCTTCAACGGCCAGGGTATCACATACGCAGAACTGCAACGCAGGGTCAATCGTCTGGCGTTGCACCTGGGAAAACTCGGACATCGGCCCCTGGATCGCCTGCTCCTCCAACTGCCCAATTGTCCGGAAACCCTTTACCTGTATTTTGCCGCTGTGAAAATCGGCGTCATCCCCGTTATGGCCCTACCAGCCCACCGGTTGGCGGAAATGGCCTTTTTTGCCGAATTCGCTGCGGTGAAAAGCTATTGCATCCCCGGCCTCTTCGGAAAGTTCGATTACCCTGCTCTGGCAAGGGAAGTCCGCATGAGGGCGCCAAGTCTAAAACATATCATCGTCCATGCCGATCAGGTTCCGGACGGCATGATTTCCCTCCAGAAATTACTGGACGACCCCCTGGAAGAACGGGTCAACGGAGAAACGATATTTGCAGTCCTGAAACCCGACCCCTTTGAACCGGCGGTGTTTCAGCTATCGGGTGGAACCACGGGCATCCCGAAACTGATCCCAAGGACCCACAACGACTACTACTACAACGTATACCGGAACAGTGAGATATGCGGATTCTCCGGGGATACGGTTTATCTTGTCGCCATCCCCATGACCCACAACTTCGCCACCGCCTGCCCGGGCTGGCAGGGGGTGTTCCTGCACGGCGGCCGGGTTGTTTTGTCCCCCTCCCCTTCCCCCGATACAATTTTTCCCCTGATTGAAAGAGAGAAAGTGACGACGATTCCTGCCGTACCCGCTATCGTCATCAATATGTTGAATCATCCGGACCGGGGGCGATACGATCTGTCGTCGCTCCAAATGTTGCACGTCGGCGGTTCGAAACTGAACGAGGAAACAGCCCGGCGAATTCGCAGTGAACTCGGGGCGGGGGTACAACAGGTTTTGGGCATGGCGGAAGGGCCCCTATTCTGGACCCGACCGGACGACCCGGAAGAAATCAGCTGGATTACCCAGGGGAGACCTCTTTCTCCTGGGGACGAATTCCGAATCGTTGACGCGGGAGACAGGGACGTCAAGCCGGGTGAAATCGGTGAACTCATCTGCCGCGGTCCTTATACGATCCGGGGGTACTACAAGGCCCCGACACATAACAGGGAAGCTTTCAGCGAAGACGGATTCTATCGCTCAGGCGATCTCTGCCGCCTCCATGAAAGTGGTAACATTGTTGTGGAAGGACGGAGTAAGGACACAATCAACCGCGGGGGTGAAAAAATCAGTGCAGAAGAGATGGAAAACCACATTCTTGCTCACCCCAAGGTTCGGCTGTGCGCATATGTGGCCATGCCCGACCCTGTTTTGGGCGAACGGGCAGTCCTTTTTGCCGTTACCCGGGAAGGACAGACGTTCAACATGGAAGAACTGAGCACATTCCTTTTGACGGAGCGCCGGATTGCCCGTTACAAATTGCCTGAACGGTTGGAAATTCTGGACGAAATGCCTCTGACACCTGTCGGCAAGGTAGATAAAGCCCGACTCCGGGAATGGATTGCGAAAAAACTGGAAACTGAAAATCGAAAATAGTCAGCGTTGTCGTATACATGATCAACAGGGACAAGACTCTCTCCGGATAAAAGAAATGCATCCTTCCTCTCACTGGCTCCGGCCACAGTAGAGAGGAACCCCGAGGCGGGTTTAGGACATTGAACCCTTTGTCGCACTTAGCCCGCACCGTGGCAACTCATCCCTCTGTTTTCCCGTACACTCATCATGGTTTGTTTGATTCGTAAGCCAAGGGTATACTCAAGAACGTATATTTTCTATACGATTTGAGTATTTATTATCCAGATTATGGTTTATTTCCGACCTTCCTGATTGACATCGGTCAGCGCATTTAGCTAATATTATTGATGTTTGAAAAAATGAGCGGGCTGGCATACCATTTGCCTTGTTAATTAATAAAAAGAAACCATCACCACCACCCTAACACGCTCCCGAGAGGGTAGATAAAGCCTGAATGGAGACGAATCATTATGACTACATCGCACTTCCGGAGGGCCATTGCCATAATACCTTTGGAACGATCGAAATTCCGGCAGGTTTTTGGTCAGTCGATCCTGTTAACCCTCTGTATGTTGTCGTTGCTGGTGGCCTGTCCCTGCCTCGCAAAAGCGGATCCGTGGCGTGGCAATTATGAAGAGCCCCTATTGACTTACCCAACCCAGGTTTTCATGTACCCCCGGGCGGGCCAGCCACCGATGCAGCAGGATCGTGATCGTTATGAATGTCACATCTGGGCCATGGGACAGAGCGGATTTGACCCGAGTCTACCTCCCCTCCCGGTTCATCGCCCAGTCCGGGTCGAACCGATGCCCCCGGTTGGCCATGATACGACATCCTTGGCATTCACGGGAGCTCTGCTGGGCGCAATTATCGGCGGTCACCACCATACAGGAAGGGGGGCATTGATCGGTGGGGTCATCGGTGCCATGGCCGGATTGGCATCCGATTCCGCCAGAGCGCAAACCGCGCGGCGTATCGAAGAGGAGCAGTCGCAACGGTATAAGGAATATGACAGCCATATGGAGAAAAGGGCTTCCGACTACAGGCGGGCCATGGGGGCCTGCCTCGAGGGAAGGGGTTACGGCGTTAAATAATCCATTATTTGGATGATCAAGAAGTCAGAAACAAGGAGACACATGCCATGAGATATAATCGACAAACCGGGTTGATTCTCGTTCTCTGGATTTCCCTGCTTTTTCTTTCCGGAATGAGTCAGCCTCTATTTGCAAAAAGCTGGGGAACCGGTCAGGGACATCATCAGGGTAAAAGCCTTGGGAATCACGGAATCCTCAAACAAAACAGTGACCCTTCAGGAAATGTCATAAAGAAGTCCCGGACAGGAAACAGGGTTAGCCAAACCGGATCGGGCAAAAATCAAGGGGTCCAGAAACGGGGCGGTAGCCGTTCAGAAGGTATCACCCACAGGCCCCGGACTGGGAACAACTTCCACCGAATGGACCTGGGAAAAAGTTCGACTCATAAGCGGACCTGGCAGGGTAAGTACTCTCGGGGATGGGATACGCGTTACCGGCAAAATCGATACTATCCCGCCCGCGGTCATTATGTTCGAACCTTGCCCCGGGGCTATTATACAGCCTATCATTACCGATCGCCCTATTACTTCTGGCAGGGCGTCTGGTACCGCCCATACGGAAGTCACTTAACAATCGTCGCGCCGCCCGTCGGCCTGGTGATTCCCCTGCTTCCCCCGCTTTATACGACCCTTTGGGTACGTGGCGTTCCCTACTATTACGCTAATGAAACCTACTACACCTATTACCCCGGGGGCGGCTACATTGTGGCGGACCCACCAAACGAGGAGATCAGTGAAATACCGCCCGAAGCTGACTGGCTTTACAGTTACCCCATGAGGGGCCAGAGCGAACAGCAACAGGCCGATGACCGCTATGCCTGCCATCGCTGGGCGGCAGATCAGACAGGCTACGATCCGACCCTCCCGTTGGGAGGCGTTCCAGAATCTCAGGCATTCCAGAAACGGAATGATTACCAGCGTGCCCTGGGCGCCTGCCTCGAAGGCCGCGGCTACAGCGTGAAATGATGCTTCTGGGCACATGAGTTGGCCTAACAGGTTTACTTTAATTGCAACCTGACATACCGCCCCTTTCATTCAGTCGGTTCTTCCGGGAATTACCGAGGTATGAAGGCTAAAACAGTTTTAAAAAAGCCCCTTGAGGGCTTTTTTGAAACACCAGAGAAAGGCGCTCTGATCGTGTTTAAGAGAAAACAGGCAAACCTCTCCGACCATCGTGTCAGGAAAACCTGCCTCATCGTGCTCCTCTCTTTCCTGAGCTGTGTCGGGTTTGATGATATTAACGCCAATGCCCTTGCATGGGCGAAGGAATTTCCTTTTGCAGTCGGAGAAAAACTCACCTACCGTGCCCGCCTGGGACCCATTGCAGTCGGCACGACCACCATATCAGTTAGGCCATCTAACCTATCGAAGGCTCCAGATACCTATCATTTCATCATGGAGACCAGAACAAGCAGCCGGATAAACTGGTTTTACCGTATCAACGAAACTCAGGAGTCCTGGGTGGACGGGAAGATGAGCCGGAGCCTTGCCTATCGCAAGCGGGACACGGGTACCCATGTCCGCGATGTCGTCGTGCGATTCGACTGGCAAACAATGAGGGCATCATATCGGAACGCCGGGAAAGACGAAAAGACGAGTTCTCTGCTACCGGGCACATTCGATCCGCTGGCTCTGTTCTTTGTTCTCCGCACGAAACCGTTAAGAGTCGGAAATACTGTGGAACTTCCAATCAGTAACGGGAAAAAACTGGTCCGTGCCATTGCCAGAGTTGTGAAGCGTGAAACAATCACAATCAACGGGAAAAAGCATGATACTTTCCTGGTCGTGCCCGATCTGGGAGCTCTGAACGAAGCCCTGGGCGGGAAGGATGCATCAGATTTGATGATCTGGTTTAGTGCGGATGCGAAGCGTTTTCCGTTGAAGATCGCCAGTCGCTTCCCGATAGGCAGCTTTGTTTTTGAAATGGTATCCGCAGAAACCGGCCAAAGTTGACAGAATGAGGGTTTTTCAACGATTACGGATCTTTCGGCTGTCCAGAGTATTCCGGATACCTTCACCGATCCGAGAAAAGGTTTTCAAAACCGTATGATAGGCATCATGGCACCAACCCCGGACCGTTCGGTCCGCCTTTTTGATGCCACGCCCCGTAGCCTGCCCTGCTTTTTCCATTTCCCGTGCGACACCATGGCTTTTGTCGCCAATCATCCGGCCGGTTCCCTTGCCGACCCTCATCACCCCCTGGCCGGCCTCTTTTCCTCCGTCCCTGACGGTCTTTCCGATATCAGTTCCGGCTTTTTTTAAACCGCGTCCAATATCCATGGCCCCGTCCCTGGCGGCATTTTCTGCCCATACCGCAGGGACCAGAAGGAAGAACGCCATGAGCGCAATCAGGACGCTTGAGCACCGAAACATCATCGCCTCACCTGAGTTGGAATAATCCTTGCCAAACACGTAAGAAGGTCAGGGGAATCGCGCAGGCACACAGGACAAGACGATGAATGAGTCGGGTTGGGCGAAAGATCTTCTGGAGTCCTGCCAAGAATTCTCATATTGATTATCCGGCGGGTAGGGGTTGACCCCTTCGATATTTAATAATCTGGAAAGACGCAACACCTGTAGAAAGCTCTTCTGCTCAAGGCAGACATACAGTGATCTTCTCACCGTCTGGACATCGATTTCCTTTTACAAAGGAAAAATCAATTTTTTAACCATCGTCGGTTCTAAATTAAGCGGTCACCCCTTTCTGACGTAAGAACCTTGCCATAAAAGTATGTACATCACTCAGCTCAGCTTAACAATGGTCGGTGTCGCGTCTTTCGCTTACCTCTATTTTAATCATGGATCATAAATAAGCAAGGCAATTTGATATTGACATAACTTTGCCTCGGCCATAGGGAAACATTGAATCCTTTTAGAAAAACCAATGCAATGAATTGAATAACTTTTCTTCTATTTCAAACGAAATTCCACCCGGCTTTTTCTTATTTTTTCCTTCTCCGGCGGGGCCTCGTATCTGGTTTCCACCATAAAAATCCGATCCGTCTCCACTTCCCCTGTGGACAGAATAGCGTCCCGGGTGTTACTGACCCGTTGGTTTGCCAACTGGCGGAGATCACCATCCTTTATTTCAATATGGTCATACATCAGTTTTTCCATCTCAGGGACAGGTAGCCTCTTGGTCAGGCCAATCAGGTTTCGCGGTTTGGAAAATTTCTCCGATTCGTAGGCCTTCCTCAGGTATTTTTCATATTCGTCCTGCTCCATCGTAACTTCTTCCAGGATGGTGGCGGCCTTGCCGGAACGGTTCAGGTCGTTCATTTTCTGTGCCTTCAGTTTCCGGTCAAAAGTCATTCTTCTCATCGCTTCCCTATCCCGTTCCATATCGACATAACCCTCTAGGTCAAGTTTCAGAGCGGGACGATCCGCCAGAGCTTTTGACAACAATTCGATTTTCTTAAGGCTCTCCATATTCAAATGGGCCAGACCAGGGTCAAATTCGATGTAACTCAACTCTTCTCCCCCGCCGAAAAGGGAGCCGAGCAGGGAAAAAGGCGCCGTGGCTGCTTTGGTAAGCAGGTTTTTCACCACTTTTAGAATGATTCGCCATACACTGAATTCCGGGTCATCCAAGCTTCCCGAGACTGGAATATCGAGTTTGATCTGACCATGACGATCTTTGAGCAATGAAACGGCCAGAGCGACGGGAAGGTCCGTCGCATCAGGACTGTCTACCCTTTCTCCCAGGTTGAACTGATCAAGAAAAAGCAGATTGGTGGAATCCAGTTTCCTCTTTTCAATTTGATACTTGAGATCAAAAGAGAGTTTCCCCTTCTGAATTTCATAACCGATATACTTGCCCGAATATGGCGTGACAGGACTCAGGTCCATACCGGTGAAAACCGCTTTAAGGTCTACATAAAGGTCCCTTTTTAACGGATTGATCCTCCCGGTTATTTCGAGGGGAGCATAGCCATCGACCTTTCCCCGAAGTTCAACATCTCCTCCGGCACTACCCAGCGACGACAGATCGGAGATGCGACCGTTTATCCCTGTAAGTTTTTGTGAATATTTCGGTGTAATGCTTGTGTCCATAAAATCGATTTCACCCCCCTGAAGGGTGAGGGAGCCGATATGGATGTCATCCTCGCTTTTTCCTTCTTCCTGGACGTTCGAGGCCCCATCATGTTGTTCAATTTCAATTGATCGTGTTTTTTGCTCTTTACGCCTATCTTCACGTCCCAGATGTTGCAAATTCAATGTCGCATCCTGCCGGACGAAGATCCGACTGTAAAAATCAGTCAGAGCCACATCATGGACATGAAAACGCAACGGAGCATGGGCAAAATCAACGCCATTCAGATAGAGACTGCGCCATTTCAGCAGATCATTGGCCGAACGCGTATCGATGGCGGCAAAGCGGGTGAGGGATGCCTTCCCCCTGTAGCCTGTTTTTAGTTCCCCATCGGCCTCTCTCAGGGTGAAATCGCCTTGCGCCCCGACCTTACCTCCCGTTACCCTCACATTCAGCATATCGCCGATATAAGGCTGAAATAGGGGCACATCGACCTGTCGGACATCCAGGGCCAGTTTCGCCGACAGAGGCGAAATTACAATAGGGCCTTCCAAGCTGAGCGATCCCTGGTTGGGCAAGCTGGCGCTGAACGTCGCTTTTCCTTCCTTTTTCTCGGATGTAGACAGATCAAGAACCGACAATTGAAGATCAGACAGGGAAAGCCTGACCGGAGAAGCCAGTTTATAATCCTCAAAACTGATTGTACCGTTCCGGATTTGAAATGTATCGATATCCACCACAACCTGACCGCCTTGGCCTGTTTCCGCCGTGTCAGTCGGTTCCATGCTGGACTCCTTTTCATTTGGGAAAAGGCCCGAAAGGTTGACCTCACCCTGCCTATTCCGCCGCGCATGCAGTTCCGGTGCAACAAGTGTGAGTTCAGAGAGGTGATACTTCCCCGAAAGGGGAGCCAATTCCGCAAGGGTTGCCTGCAGAAGCGGGAGGCGCAACAGAGCTCCCCCCGCAACATCATCAACGGCGAGATCGTTCAAGGTCACCTGCCCCTCCAACCCCAGAAACTGCTGACCACTGGTTTCCTGACGAAAAACGAGTTTCATGTCCACGTCCAGGGAAGCGGAAGGCACAAGAAAATTCGGCTTTACCGATAAATAGGTCATATAATGAGGAAGATCGATCTTGTTTATTTTTATACTTAGTTCGGTTTGATAGGTGTTCTTGAACGGCTTCGTGTACCCTTCCAACACGTGCGTCGCACCATTGATTACAGCCCTGAAATAGGGTTCAACGAATGTATCGGCATGATGACTGATGTTCGAAATGAAGGGGATTTCAATTTGAATTTTTTCGGCAATATGACGGGCCTCTCCGGGGACATCCTGAAAAATGATTTTTCCGTCCGTAATCCGAATGTTGTTGACGGAAAATTGTAACGGTGTGCTTTCCTCTTCTTCCCGGCTTTTTTCCTTTTGCAGCAGATCCGAAAAATTATACGTCCCGTCCGCCCGGCGGACCAGATGAATGCAGGGATCTCTCAGGTTGCATTCACTAACGATAATAGCTCGTTTCAGTATCGAGATCCCTTCAATATTAATGAAGAATTCCCGAAAGGAAACAAAAGTTTCCTCTTGTGCAGGTTCTCCGATGACAACACCTCTGATGGTCAAGCAACCACGGAAAGGATTAAATTTGATGGCTTCAATGGTGATATTCCGGTGCAAGGTCTCCGAAAGCTTTTGGATCAGAATGGACTTAACAAGAGGCGGAACGATAAAAAAACCCGTGACGGCAAACAAAGACAGGAATACTAAAAATCCAATAATGATTTTCTTGAATCGTTCCATGATTTCAGGCCGGATCAATCTTTAACCCCCTATGTCATCAAACCGTAATCAATACACTATTTAAGATATTTACACGATCTTCCATGGTTTCTCGCTTTTTCGGCAATGGCCGCGGAATCATTTTTCAACGGCCTGTCAGAGGTTCAACAACATTATAATATTTTTGCAAACAATATTTTCGAAATCCTGCTTTCCCAGGTTAAGGCGGTTTATTTTCTCCAGTTCATCGATCGGTGTGCCAAAAGGGAAATCACTTCCAAACAGGAGCCTCTCACTCCCGTACCTATTTAAAAATTCCGCCATTTCCCAGCCTGAGGCCAAAGCCGTGTCGGCGTAAATGGACGTATTGTCCCAGATCCCGGATTTTAATAATTTTGAAAAGCCCCCGTTCAGTCCCCCCATATGGGGAATAATGACAGGAACTCTCTCTTCGACTCTCCTTATAAAGTACAGGGTATTTTCAAAGGATTCTTCCAGAATTATGGGAAGACGAAGGCGATAAACCTCCTGCAAAAACAATTCACAGAGGGGGTTATTGTAATGATAAACCGGCTCATTTTCGTGTCGATGCCATTTGATTCCCTTGTAGCCTTTCTTAAGCTCATTTTTCTGAAAATCGTTCCATACAAAATAATATGAAAAAACGTTGTCATTGGCCGCCTGTATATCGAGGAGATATTGGTTGGCCTGTTGTCTGGATCGCACCCATTGGGCGGTGTCTTCGAAATCATAATGAGAACGGTCGTAGATATCCTCAACGGGCGCGAAGAGGCATGCGCCTTCAATACCGGCCGCATCCAGATACTTTCTGATAACGGTAAACGGCAGATTCACGTTCTGGATACCGCAATGTACATGAGAATCGATAATTTTGGCCATCACTCCACCCGGACCTTCTCCTATCTCATTTTATCAACACACCCATCTGTTCGAGATAGACATGAGGAATTGAAAAGGATGCATACACATCAGTAAAAAATATATAAACAGGAACAATTTTCGCAGAGGAAGTAACCATGATGAACAGATTTAACAACATCTTCAGCCGAATTCCACACCTTTTTTCGAACGGTGATTTCTTTGTCACGATATATCGAATCCAACTGGAACGATGGCCGAGGGATTTGCAAGCTCGGGAACTGTACATGGTAATCCTTCTCATCGACTGACAGGAGGACCTTCACCGGGGACTACGGCGGCCTGCCGGCTGTTTCGTAAATCCGAACTTTCTGCTAAAGGAGCAACCCATTCAGGGGGATCGGAACATTCTGAACCACCAGATCAATGAAGTTGAAGATTTTCATAGGAGAGGTAACATCCATGCCAAGCGAGGTGGAGGGAAACGCCGGGTGAAGGAATGAATCAACCGGTGTTGTTGCTGAACAATTTTTTACGGAAAAACCGACGGACTTATGTTAAGGATCAGGACGATGCCTAACAAGCATCGTTCATGCAGGAGGGCGCTATGGATATCATGACCGCGGTCAGAAGCAGAAGGAGCATTCGAAAATTTTTCAACAAAGAAGTACCGCAGGATGTTGTCCGGGAAATTCTGGACGCAGCACGCTGGTCACCGTCTTGGGGGAATACCCAATCCTGGAACTTCCATATCATAACCGGCAACCCCCTGGCCCGTTTCAAGGAAGAAAACGAGCGACGGCTCAATGAAGATGAACCCGCCACCCCCGATATTCCGATGCCGGAATCATGGCCCGACGCCTGCCGGCTCCGATACAACGACATGGGGCGCACACTCTATGACTCCCTCGGCATCGCCCGCCGGGATATGGACGCCCGCCGGAAGCTTCGACTCAAGATGGCGCATCTTTTCGGTGCCCCGTGCCTCATCGTTGTGACGATCGACCAGGAAAATTCCGTGGAATATGCCATGCTCGACATCGGGCTGATTGTCCAAACCCTGTGCCTTCTGGCCCACGGAAAAGGACTGGGAACGCTGATCATGGCGGCGGCGGTTCAATATCCCGATCTGATACGAAAAATTTCTGCCATTCCGGATGATCGGCGGATTGCCGTGGGTATTGCCCTGGGCTACCCTGACCATGAATACGAACTGAACAATTTCGTACGAAAACGCGCTTCCACGGAAGAACTCATCCAATGGGTCGGTTAGAGCCTGACCAGAGAGCACCCGACCATGCTCGACCCATTCCGCCGGGATGGTTGTTTTTTCCCGAGGCCTTGTCGGTTCCTTGTCAACTCCAGGACAACCAGACGAATTAAACGCCCCGACATCAATATAAACGAGTGGAAAATTTTTGTTCACCCCGTCCCATGGACACCGTGGCCTTAAATGCGATGGATGCACAGGAATGTCACGCAGCATGATCCAGCGTACCTTGCACACCGAAGGAGTACCCCTCTTGCATTATGAGTTGATCTTTTTTGAAATATTTCTTTGGTTCACTGAGAAATTTTATCGGGATTGACAATTCTGAATTGCCACGGAACCGGATTCATGATAGATTCGACCCCTCTCCTTCGCAAAGGGGTTCCACACCTGATAAGGAGCAGGGATATTTCATTCGCAATTGCATCAGGCAACAGGAACACGGGCAAGCCGGCCTTAAAAAGTTGCTGTCTTGGCTGGCTGGCTTCGGAGGCGAAAAAAACAGGAGGACCTATGACAGATTACTGGATAAAGATCGTCGAAGAAGAGGAGGAGGATATAAAAAGGCACCATTATCTGGTCACAGCCATTGACGTATCGGAAGCCAGAAAGGCGGCTCTGGCTTTTCTCCGACATTTCTGCGACGAAGACGATAATCCCGATCCGATTCAGGATGGTTTTGCATTTTGCAACAACGCAATTAGAGTGCGGATCGTCGATATCAAAGAAACGACGAAAGAGGATTTTAAAAACTTCATGCTCAAGATGTTCACGATCCAATGGAAGTAACCGGAACAATCGATTATTCCAGAAAGATCGGTGCGGTGACTCCATCGGTACAGATCCAGGGGGAACCATAAGTGGAGCAAAAGCTCTGAAACGGATACTCGCGAATTGACAACCCGGACCCGGATGTATCTTGTCCTGATCGCCCGGAGATGACTTTCAGAAAATAAGTTCCTGAAAATAACAATTGAGAGGAGGTTATTGTCGTGAGTGAGTTTGGAACAAATCATCCGTTGCATGTGGAATCCAGGGCCTGTGGTTTATTCGTAGTCGGTGAGGGGAATTGTATTAAAGTGAAGTCCATGGAAGAGGCAAACAAGCTCATCGCCCAATTAAAATCCGAGAAAAAAACCAACGAAACAACATGTTAGATAGGTAATCTTTCAGGAATAACAAAGTTAATTTCTGACGGCAGGGGGTGTCAAATGAGGGACATGCCACCCCCCTCCGGGAACGATGACGGACAAGCAGGCGTTTTATATCCTTGCAACGACTTGATCGTATATCCCGGGCAACTCATCTCATGTTGCCTTGAGGCGTTTTGCCTTGCGCTGGCAAACCGAACTCCGTGCGGATTGATTCGAGGGCACAGAGGATAAGGATACTGTAGGAGTGATGACTGTTCGGCTCCGTCTTTGAACCGAACATCTCATTCTCCATGGAATCCTTTGAATCGGTCGCTGATATGATAAGACCAGGCTCGATCATAGAACGAGGCCTTTGCGAAACCGGATCAATTCGTGCTTATGCCATGCCGGAACAGGCAGATACCCGGTATTTTCAGATACCCCCTGGGTTGGGGAATGCCTCGGAGGGGTCATCATACCATCGCCAGCCAGCCACACGCCTTTTTCGCGTATTCACATGAGGTACACGAAATGCCATCCAATATGATCTTTCGTGTACGGCTTGGAATATCATGATTATATTCAACATTTGGGATTCAAAGGCCTTTCATCTATGAAAGTTGTTCTGATGTCCATGCCCGACGTGGCGCCTGTTATCATGCATGAAGCGGCCTTTCACATGCCCAATTGCGGTATTGCCAGCGTGGGGGCCAATATCGATGAGGAACATCAGGTCTATGTCATTGATCTGATCCGCAAGCGCGGGCGGCTTCAGAATTACCTGACCAAAACCCTCACAAAAATACAACCCGAACTCGTCGGCTTGTCCGCCATGGCCTGGCAATACGACACCTGCCTCAAAATAGCCCGTTTCATAAAATATCTGTTGCCCCGTGTAAAAATCATGATCGGCGGCTATCATGGCACCCTGATGTACGAAGAAATCGCGGCCTCACCGGAAGCCGGACAGATCGATTTTATTATCCGGGGAGAGGGAGAGGAGACATGCCGCAGACTGGTCAACGCCCTGGAAGGCAGGGACAGGATCGAAGATATTCCCTCCCTCTCCTACAAACAGGGACCCGATTTCGTTCACAATCCCAGAGGGGAGCTGCTGGATTTATCCCGACTGAAACTTCCCATCCGGGACAAACGCCGCTTAACCTCGGGCTATCACGTCATGCTTTCCAAAGTGGAGGTGCTTGAGACATCCCGGGGCTGCACGCGGGCCTGTTCTTTTTGCAGCATCAGGCACATGTACGGCCGGACATTCAGGACCTATCCCCTGGAACGGATTCTGGCGGACATAGACGACATTTATTATAACCGCCGCACTCGTCTGATTTTTGTGGCCGACGACAATCTGGTATTGGACCCCGACCGGGTGATCCGGATCTGTGACGCCATAATCGCCCGCAACTACAAGGGATTAAAACTTATTGTCCAGGCCGATTGTGTTTCCATGTCGCGAAACGAAGAGATGGTCCGGAAAATGTCGCAGGCAGGCATGAAATCCATCTTCCTCGGCATCGAGAGTGCCTCCCGGAAAAACCTGGCCGTCGCCAGAAAGGGGGACATTGTGAAAGCCTCCCGGCAGGCCGTGCAGATGTGTCACAAGTACGACATCATGGTGGTAGCCGGGATGATTTTCGGATTTCCCGACGATGCGGAAGAGGACATCATTGAAAATTATCGTTTCCTGAAATCCCTCGATGCCGACACCGCCTATTGTCAGATTCTCACGCCATACCCCCGAACCGAATTACGCCGGGAACTTCTTGACCTGGGCATGGTGACCAACCCCTCCGACTACCGGTGGTATAACGGCATGTGGGCCAATATCAAAACCCGGCACCTTGATGACCGGCAACTGCAGTACCTTGTCTGGCTTCATCGCCAGCAGATCATGGGCTGGTGGGAACCCTCCGTGCGGGCCAGGTCGGAGGGACGCCTGTGGGTGCCGATCTGGCTTTTCGCGTTTCGCCCCCTGCTCAAACTGTATTTGGAGCGGAAACTGCGGAAAATCGGCTGGGACGGACTTTACGTCCAGCAGATGAAAAACCAGGCCCGTCTGAATGTATTTGAAGATTTGGATGTATTGGGTGAATTGGAGAAAGGACGAGATGGGGATCGTAATGGGGTACGATGAGAACCCTTTCAAGATTTTTCGAAGGTGGAATATCACGTGACGAGAAGCCACGGAGGGAGAAAAAACGATTATTCACGACAAACATTGGAACCGTACCGGTTATAGAAGAACAAAGGGTGAAAAAATTCAGGTGTGAAATAAATATTGGAATAAGACAGGATACGAAAAAAACAGGGAACGCCAATCTATCTTGATCATTTGGAAGGGAGGCCAGGCTCCCTGGATTACATTACGGCAAAATCTTGGCTCTATTTAGTCGGTTCTGAAAAAGTCTATTTTGATAAAGCGTTACCGTAAGAGATGGTTCTTTGATAATTAGAAAGCCATTGGAAAATTAGACGCAAAAAAGCGGCTGCCCACCGCAGCAGCTTGG